>NZ_JAIZQO010000023.1:0-42987 GCF_020419725.1 Burkholderia sp. AU38729
GGTCGAACAGTCGGTGCACATCTACAACCATGAGCGACCGCATACGGCTCTGAAATACAAAACGCCCGATGCGGTGCATCGGGCGTTCTAGCGCCTGGATACTGTCAACCTATTCCAGGACTTGACATGACGCGCGCGGCCCGCGCCGCGCGTATCGGTCAGCCGGTCACAGCGTATCGAACACGCGCTGCAGCGCGTCGCGGCCGTGAATGCCGTTCGCGAGCGCGAGCATCAGCAGCACGCGCGCCTTGAACGGGTTCAGCGACCCTGCGCTCACGAAGCCGAGCGCATCGTCGCTCGCGGCGCCGTTGCGCATCACGTGCCCGGACCCGACGCGCGACGCGCGAACCACCGCGACGCCCGCGTTCACCGCATCGGCCAGCGCCGCCTGCAGCGTCGCATGGATCGAGCCGTTGCCCGTGCCCGCGACGACGAGACCGCGCACGCCGGCCGCGACGAGCGCATCGACGGCCGTGCGCGTCACGCCCGCGTAGCTCGCGACGACTTCGACAGGCGGCCACGCGGCGGCGATCGCCAGTGGCGTGTCGCGCGAACGCGTGACGCGGCGGGCGAATTCGACCCGGCCGTCCTGCACCCAGCCGAGCGCGCCGAGTTCCGGCGACTGGAATGCATCGACCGCATAGGTGCTCGTCTTCACGACGTCGCGCGCGCCGTGGATCCGGTTGTTGAATGCGACCAGCACGCCCTGCCCGCGCGCGGACGGATGCGCGGCCACCGTCACCGCATTCAGCAGGTTCAGCGGGCCGTCGGAAGACAGCGCGGTCGCCGGCCGCATCGCGGCCGTCAGCACGACCGGCTTGTCGCCGTCGACGACCAGGTGCAGCGCATACGCGGTTTCCTCGAGCGTGTCGGTGCCGTGGGTGATCACGATGCCGTCGACCGCCGGGTCGGCCATCAGCGCGTCGATCCGCGCGGCGAGCGTATTCCACAGCGGCAGCGCGAGATCCTTGCTGTCGATACTGGCGATCTGCTCGGCGTCGACGCGCGCGACGGACGCGAGCGCCGGCACCGCGTCGACCAGGAAAGTGACGCCCAGCGCGCCGGCCTGGTAGCCGGCCGTGCTGGCGGCGTCGGGCGCGGCGCCGGCGATCGTGCCGCCGGTGGCGAGCACGGCGATGCGCGGCAGGGCCGCCGCGGACGAAGGGGATGCGGAATTCGAAGTGTTCATGGCCGCGATTGTAAAGGCTTGCGGCCGGGTTCCGGCGTGGCGACCGAGGCCGGCCGCCGCGCATCATGGTTTGTCCCGATCGTCCGGTGACGCGTGCCGTCAACGGCCGTGGCGTCCGCAACGTTATAGAAAGTGCCGTTTTGGTGTTTTCACATTGATTTGCCATAATCGGAGCGCGCTGTGCGATGCGACCCTATCCTCATTGCACGGTGCTTCGTGGCGGCGTCGATCACACGCAATTCACCCCATGGGAGTGTCGAAATGAAAATCCAATCGCTCGTAGCCGCAGTGCTTCTCGGCGGCATGCTGGCTTCCCCCGCGTTCGCGGCGAACAGCCAGCAGGACAAGATGAAGGCCTGTAACACCCAGGCAGCCGGCAAGACGGGCGACGAACGCAAGGCGTTCATGAAGGACTGCCTGTCGGCGAAGCCCGCGAAGGCCATGTCGCAGCAGGAAAAGATGAAGGCGTGCAACACGCAGGCCACCGGCAAGAAAGGCGACGACCGCAAGGCGTTCATGAAGAGCTGCCTGAGCAGCCAGCCGGCCGCCTGAGTTCCGGCGCTCCCGTATCGAATGCCGCGCACCGCTTCGGCGGGCGCGGCATTTTTGTTTTCGTTGCACGCGCATCGACGCGCCCCGCCCGGCCCCGCTGCCGCGCCGTTGCAACAGTCTCCCGCCCCGCTTTTCCAGCCGGCCGTGCCGGCGCCGCCACATGGTGCGGCAATTCGCCGCGTTTTCTTCTATGATGGCTGCAACGCGGCCCATCCAAGTACAAGAAGCGCCATCGGGCCGCCCTCGAGACAGACGCGCACACGCGTCAAACGGAGGCATGGATGGCATGGAGACAACACCGCTGGTTCCGCCGCTGGCTGATCGTGATCGTATTCTGGGCCGTGCCCGTCGCGATCGTCGCCGTGCGCGAGATCCGCGAGGAGATGGCGTACAACAAGGCGGACCTGCAACTCGCGCTGACCACCTGGCAGCTCACCGATGCGCAGCAGGCCGCCGGCGCCGCCGCGAAGTGCCACGGGGAATCTGACGAGGCGCGCGCGGCCGGCTGCCCGGCCGACGTGCTCGCCGCCAATGCGCCGCGCCAGCAGGCGGCCCGCGACGAATACGTGGTGCGCCGCAATACGCTCGCAGGCTATCTGTGGCATGCGTTCGTCGGCTATTGGGTCGTGCCGGCCGCGTTCCTGTTCGCCTGCGGCGTCGTGATCGCGCTGATCCGCCGCGCGCTGCGCCGCCCGCCGATCAAGCCGCCTGTTCCACCCGTCACGCACTGATGCGCGCGGCAGGCGCCGCCATCCGATCGACCATCGTGTTTCCCGCATGCCGATACGACGTCGGCGCGCGGGTGCCGGTTCGTCCGTTGGCGCGCCGCGACATCCCCGAGCGATTTGACGCTTTTTCACGTCGCAACGAAAAGAGGCTGTAATCCGCTGTGATATAACTGCCGACGTGATCCGCTCCCTGAGCGAGACTCACTCCGAACATCATCCGATGGAGAAGAACGATGCAAAAACGGAATCTTGTGCTGAAAGCCGCCGCTGCGCTCATCGTCGGTAGCCTCGCGCTCACCGGTTGCACCACCACCCCGGACAAGCCGGACAACGCCGCAACGAACGCGTCGAAGCGTCAGGCAATCGACTCGAGCGTCGACGCCACGCTGTCGCGCATGTACTCCACGGTCAAGGGCTCGCGCGAACTCGTCGCGAAGTCGCGCGGCGTGCTCGTCTTCCCGGACGTCATCCAGGCCGGCTTCATCGTCGGCGGCCAGTCCGGCAACGGCGCACTGCGCGTCGGCGGCAGCACGGTCGGCTACTACAACACGTCGTCGCTGTCGGTCGGCCTGCAGGCCGGTGCGCAGTCGAAGGCGATCGTGTTCCTGTTCATGACGCAGGAAGCGCTCGACGAATTCCGCGGCTCGGACGGCTGGGCAGCCGGCGCCGGCGCGTCGGTCGCGCTCGTGAAGATGGGCGCGAACGGCGCGGTCGACTCCAACACGGCCACCGCGCCGGTCCAGGTCGTCGTGCTGACGAACGCGGGCCTGATGGGCGACGTGTCGATCAACGGCACGAAGGTCACGAAGCTGAAGATCTGACGCTCGCGCACCGCCCGTGCGCACCGCGCGCGGGCCATGCACAAACGGCGATGTCCTTGCGGGCATCGCCGTTTTTTCATCCGCAGGCTTCGTGCGCGTCGCGCGTCAGGTCGTCGAGTCGATCACCTTGAAGCGCGAGCGCTTCTGCGCACGGATCACCGACTGGTAGACGTCGACATACTGCTGCGCCATGCGGCGCGACGTGAAGCGTTCCTCGAAGCGCTGCCGCACGCGCGCACGCGGCAGCAGGTGCAGCCGGTTCACCGCGGCCACCGCGCTGATTTCGTCCTCGACGATGAAACCCGACACGCCCTCGTCCACCACTTCGGGCACCGCGCCGCGGTTGAACGCGATCACCGGCGTGCCGCACGACATCGCCTCGATCATCACGAGGCCGAACGGCTCCGGCCAGTCGATCGGGAACAGCAGCGCATGCGCGCCCGACAGGAATTCGGCCTTCTGGTGATCGGCGATCTCGCCGATGAATTCGACGTGCGGCAGCGCGAAGAGCGGCTTGATCTCGCGCTCGAAGTATTCCTCGTCCGCCGCGTCGATCTTCGCGGCGATCTTGATCGGCAGCCCGCACTGGCGGGCGATGCGGATCGCCGTGTCGACGCGCTTCTCCGGCGAAATGCGGCCGAGGAACGCGAGATAGCGCGGCTCGACGGGCTGCGGCATGTACAGCGTATCGGGCAGCCCGTGGTAGACCGTCGTCAGCCATTTCGCCTGCGGCAGCGGCTGGCGCTGCGCGTTCGAAATCGAGATCACCGGCGCCGTGTTGAACGTGTCGAACACCGGCTGCTGTTCGGGCAGGTCGAGCCGGCCGTGCAGCGTCGTCACGTAGGGCGTTTCCTGCCGGTTGAAGACCGAGAACGAGTAGTAGTCCATGTGGAAATGGAGCACGTCGAAGTCCTTCGCGCGGCGCGCGACCGTCTCCATCAGCAGCATGTGCGGCGCGACCCGGTCGCGGATCGACGAATCGAGCCGCAGCGCGCGCGGCCAGACCGGCTCGAGCTTCGCCCGCGTCGTCGAATCGCCGCTCGCGAACAGCGTCACGTCATGGCCGAGCTCGACGAGCGCCTCGGTGATGTAGGACACGACACGCTCCGTGCCGCCGTACAGCTTCGGCGGCACCGATTCGGTCAGCGGCGCGATCTGGGCAATTCTCATGGTCCACGTCTCCTGTGTCCTGTCCGTTGCGGCACGGCCGGCGGGCCTTCGGGCTTTCACGCCCCGCCCCCCATGCAGCGCCGGCCGGATATCCCTTCATTATTCGCGATCCCGCCGCGCGGAACCGCCCGTCTTTCATTTTATGGGTGTTGTTACAGGCAGGATACATTCCGCCTGTCGGGCCGATCCGGCCCCCTATGCGCCGATCGCGCCCGAACGCGCGCCGCCGCCCTGCCCGTCAGCGCGACGGCCACTTCCACGGCGGCAGGTCGCGCGTATCGGCATCGACAAGCCCGGTCGCGCCGAGCTGCTTGTCGAGCACCAGCGATTCGCAGCCGGCCTCGCGCTCGAGCGTCGCGATGAGCCGTGCGGCGTGCGACACGACGAGCACCTGCGAACGCTGCGCCGCCTGCGCGATCAGGCGGCCGAGCGCCGGCAGCAGATCGGGGTGCAGGCTCGTCTCCGGTTCGTTCAGCACCATCAGCGCCGGCGGCCGCGGGGTCAGCAGCGCGGCCGCGAGCAGCAGGTAGCGCAGCGTGCCGTCCGACAGCTCGGCCGCCGCGAGCGGCCGCAGCAGCCCCGGCTGGCGCATCAGCACGTCGAAGCGGCCACGGCCGCCCGGATTGTCGATCTCGACCGACGCGCCGGGAAACGCGTCGTCGAGCGCCGCATCGAGTGCCGCGCCGTCGCCGATCTCGCGGATCGTCTGCAATGCGGCGGCCAGGTCGGCGCCGTCGTCCGCCAGCACCGGCGTATGGGTGCCGATGTGCGACTGTCGCGCCGGCGCCTGCGCATCGGTCCGGAAGTGATCGTAGAAGCGCCACGAGCGGATCCGTTCGCGCACCGCGATCATCTCGGGTGCGCCGGTCGGATCGGCGAACTCGGTCATCATGCTGTCGAAGCTCGCCACCGGCTGCGGAATCGTCTGCCAGTCGCCCGACGCGGTGCGCGCGCGGATCTGCGGGCCCTGACGGTCGACCAGCAGCGTCGACGGGCGCAACATCGCGCCGCCCCAGATGCACTCGCGCTTCACCACCGGATCGAGCGAGAACTGCGTCGCGTCGTTCTTCACCGGCATGCCGAGATCAATCGCATAGCCGAAATCGTCGCAGGCGAAGCCGAGCTTCAGGCTCACGGGCCCCTTGCGCACCGTGCCGGTAACCGGTGCGTCGCCGTCCAGCATCGCCCGCGAAAAGCGCTCGGGGCCGGCCCACAGCGTCGACGGCAACCCGCCTTCGCGGGCGAGCGACGGGATCACGCGCCCCTGCGCGGTGTCGGCGAGCAGCCGCAGTGCGCGGTACACGCTCGACTTGCCGCTGCCGTTCGGCCCCGTGACGACGTTGAGCGCCGAGAGCGGCACGATCAGCTCGCGCAGCGAGCGGTAATTGGCGATGGCGAGCGTGTTCAGCGCGGTCATGACGATGGAGGATGAGCATGCGGGCCGCTGTCAGCGGCCTTCGGCGGTCTGCGGGTCGGCCGCGGTATTGGCCGCCGTGCTGGCGGCAGGCGAGCGCGCGTGCGGCCGTTCGGGATTCGGCGCATCCGGCGCGGCATCGTGCGGATACAGTTCCATTCGGCTGCGCGGCAGGCATTGCGGATAGCGATCCTGCAGGTACGCGATCAACCCTTCGCGCACACGGCAGCGCAGGTCCCAGCACGACGACGAATCGGCCGCGCTGACGAGCGCGCGCAATTGCATCGTGCGCTCCGTCGCGTCGGTCACCTGCAGCACCTGCACGCGGCCGTCCCACTCCGGCGCCGCGTGGACGAGCCGCGCGAGCTCCTCGCGCAACGGCGCGAGCGGCGTGCGGTAATCGACCGACAGATAGACCGTGCCGATGATTTCCGAGCTGCTGCGCGTCCAGTTCGTGAACGGGTTCTCGATGATCCACTGCAGCGGCACGACGAGGCGCCGCTGGTCCCACAGCCGCACCGACACGAACGACCCGGTGATTTCCTCGATGCGCCCCCACTCACCCTGGATCACGACCACGTCGTCGAGCCGGATCGGCTGCGTGAGCGCGATCTGCAGCCCGGCGATCAGGTTGCCGAGCACCGGCCGTGCGGCAATACCGGCGACCAGGCCCGCGACGCCGGCCGACGCCAGCAGGCTCGCGCCGACCTGGCGCACGTTCGGGAACGTCATCAGCGCGGCGCCGGTGCCGATGATCACGATCAGCACCATCACGGTCCGCACGAGTACCTTGGCCTGCGTATGGATGCGCCGGGCCTGCAGGTTGTCGGCCGTATCGATCGGATGGGCCTGGATGATGGCGTCGCCGACGCCGGCCGCAAGCCGCACCAGCAGCCACGTGAGCGAAACGATGGAGCCGACCGCCGCCGCCGTGCGCATGCCGCGCACGAACGACATGCCGTCGTCGGCCTGGACCCACAGGAATTCGAGCGCAAGCAGCGCGAGCACGACGAGCGACGGCCGGTCGATGTAGCGCAGGATCGCGCTCATCAACGGATACGGCTGCGCGATGCGCTTGACGATGCGTGCGCCGAGACGGTGCACGACCGTGACGACCAGCAAGACGATGATGGACACGGCCAGCGTGCCGAGCCATGAATGCAGCGGCGCATCGGTGATGCGCTGCAGTTCCTCGATTGAAATCATCGGCGCCCTTGGGTAATGAGGCGCGCACGCCTCGTCCTGGATGCGTCGGCGACGCCCGGCCCGCGCGCGGGCCCGGACACGGCGTCAGGTCAGCTGCCGCTCCTGCAGGGAAACGCCTTGCCGAGACCGAGCGACACCGCGGTGCTCGCGTTGTAGTCGGCCAGCTTCGGATTTTCCGCGATGTACTTGCGCACCGCGTCGGTCATCTGCTGCGCCCGGATGTCGGGCGGCAGGCAGAAATACTGGCCGACCCGCGGCCCCGTCGTGCCGCCGATCGCATCGATGGTGTTGTAGACGCCGTCGGCGGCGCCTTCGATGTAGGCCGCGCACGACGCCCGCGACTTGACGTCCGTCTTCGCGCACAGCCGGTCGAGATCAGCGCCCGTGAAAGCCGCCGCCGACAACGGCACGGCAAACGCCGCGGCACAAAACATTGCGCGCAACATGGTGTTCCTTATGTCAATGCGGCCCGAGACCGCCTGCTGCCTTGGCCGGCGCGGCGCCGGGACGCCCTGCTCCGGCCGGAATCCGGCCGGGCGGGCACCGTCTGCCGCACCGAAAACCGTCATTTTGCACTCTTTTGCGCCTCTGCCGGCGTCGATGCCCCGATGCGGGTCGTCCGCTTGCTCAGGATCTCGATCGCGTCCGGCGCGTTGTAGTGCTTCGCGAATTCGAGCGCGGTGATGCCGAGCTGGTTCTTCACCTGCGGATCGGCGCCCTGGTCGAGCAGCAGCGTGACCGTCGACGGATGGTTGCCGCGTGCGGCCATCATCAGCGGCGTCGTGCCGTTCGGCGAGGCGGTATCGATGTACGCGTCGTGGTCGAGCAGCAGCTTCACCACTGCATCCTGGCCATTGGTGGCCGCGTAGTGCAGCGGCGCCCAGCCCTTCTTGCTGACTTCCGCCCCCTTGTCGATCAGCAGCTTCGCGAGGCCGACGTCGCCGTTCAGCGACGCGAGCATCAGCGCGGTTTCGCCGGCCTTGTCTTCCTTCTCGAGGTCGACGTTCGGCGTCGTGGCGAGCGCCGCCGCGACCTTGTCGGACTTCTCGCGCGCGGCGATCACGATCAGCGGGTCGCCGTTCGGCGCGATCGTGTTCGGGTCGAGCTTGCCGCTCTTGAGCTGCTTGCCGATGTCGGCGATGTCGTCGAACTTGACGGCCTTGACGATCGCATCGAGCGATTCGGCATGCGCGCCGGCTGCCGCGAACAGGCCGCTCGCGACGAGCGCGGCGGCAACGAGTGCACGTTTCGGCAGATGGTTGGTCGGCTTCGTCATTGTTGTGGGCTCCTTCCCTGGGTTGTCGGCTGCGCACCCGTCGTTAGCGGGCGATCTTGAACAGCCGGAAAAAGTTCTGCGTCGTCGCATCGGCGAGCGCCTCGACGGCGATCCCGCGCTCGGATGCGATAAAGCGTCCGACATGGCTGACGTACGCAGGTTCATTCGGCTTGCCGCGATACGGCACCGGCGCGAGGTACGGCGAGTCGGTCTCGATCAGCAGCCGGTCGAGCGGCACGCGCCGCGCGACGTCCTGCACGTCGGTTGCATTCTTGAACGTGACGATGCCCGACAGCGAGATATGGAAGTTCTGCGCGAGCGCCTGCTCGGCCACCGGCCACGGCTCGGTGAAGCAGTGCATCACGCCGCCCGGCACGCCCGCACGTTCCTCGGCCATGATCCGCAGCGTGTCTTCCGACGACGAGCGCGTGTGGATGATCAGCGGCTTCATCGTCGCGGTCGCCGCGCGGATATGCGTGCGAAAGCGTTCGCGCTGCCATTCCATGTCGTCGATCGAGCGGCCTTCGAGCCGGTAGTAGTCGAGGCCCGTTTCGCCGATCGCGACGACCTTCGGGTGCGCGGCCAGCTCGACGAGCTCCGCGAGCGTCGGCTCGTGCATGTCCTCGTGATCGGGATGCACGCCGACCGACGCATAGACGTTGTCGTGCGCGTCCGCGATCGCCAGGACCTCCGGCAGCGTCTCGAAATCGACCGACACGCACAGCGCGTGCGTAACGTCGTGCTCGCGCATGTTCTCGAGAACGGCCGGCAGGCGGTCGGCCAGGCCCTTGAAATTGATATGGCAGTGAGAGTCGACGAACATCGTGTTTCCTAATACGTAAGGCGGGCGCTCATGCGCGCGCCGTCAGGCGGCAACGGGCGGCGTTCGCGGGCCGGACGGCGACGGTCGCGTCGCGGCGTGGGCCCGTCATCGTTTCGCAACCCGCGAGAAACAATGCCGGATCACGCGAACATTTCCCGATATCCGAGAAACAGTTCCTCGAATACGAGCCGCGCGTTGAGCGGATGGTTCTCGACCGTCCGCTGCCGCGTCACGGCCTTCATGAAGCGGGCGAACGCGTTCGCATCGACCGCTTCCGCGCAGCGCGCGAGCGCCGCCGCGTGCATCGGGAAGTAGCGCGGCGCGCCCGCCATCCGCTGGGCGAGCAGGTCGTACAGCCAGCGCTGCAGCCAGCCGAGCACCAGCGGCACCGGCAGTTTCTGCAGCGTCTCGCCGCATGCGAACGGGTCGCAGGCCGCCCCGGCCGCGAGCTGCCCGAGCGTGTAGTCGCGCAGCGGGCGGTTCTCGTCGCTCGCGAGTGCCAGCGCGGCGAGCGGCGCACCGCCGGCCTCGGCGAGCAGCGCCGACGCGTGATCGACGCCCTGCGCGGCAAGCCAGGCCGCGGCCGCGTCGGGCGCCGGCACCGCCATCGGCCACTGCCGGCAGCGGCTGACGATGGTCGGCAGCAGGCGGTCGATGCGCGCCGACACGAGCAGGAACACGACGCCGGACGGCGGTTCCTCGAGCGTTTTCAGCAGCGCGTTCGACGCGGCGACGTTGAGCGCTTCGGCCGGATACAGCACGACGACGCGCGCGCCGCCGCGGTGCGAACCGACCCCGCAGAAGTCGAGCAGCGCGCGCACCTGCTCGATCTTGATTTCCTTGCTCGGTGCCCGCGTCTTCTTGCCGCCTTCGTCCGCGTCGGCCGCTTTCGCGTCGTCCGCGGCGCCCGGCGCCTCGCCCGCCAGCGCCTCGGGCAGCACGATCCGGTAATCCGGATGGTTGCCCTGCGAGAACCACGTGCAGGCCGCGCAGGCGCCGCACGGCTCGCCGTTCGGCTGCGGCGATTCGCACAGGAAGCCCTGCGCGAGATGCTGCGCGAACTGCAGCTTGCCGATCCCGGCCTGGCCATGCAGCAGCAGCGCGTGCGGCCATTGCGCACGCAGTTGCTGCAGGCGGTTCCAGTCGTCGGTTTGCCACGGATAGATCATGGGGTGCGTTCCTTGCGAATTACAGCGCGGCGAGCACGCGTTCGAGCTGCTGGCGGATCTCGGGAATCGTCTGCGTCGCATCGACGATCGCGAAGCGGTGCGGCGCCTCTTCCGCGCGCCGCAGGTACTCGCCGCGCGTGCGCGAGAAGAACGCGTCGGATTCGCTTTCGAACTTGTCGGGCATGCGCGCGGCACCGCGGCGCTCGCTCGCGACTTGCGGCGCGACGTCGAACAGCACCGTCAGATCGGGTTGGAACCCGCCCTGCACCCAGCGCTCGAGCGTCTCGAGCTTGTCGCGCGGCAGCCCGCGGCCGCCGCCCTGGTACGCGAATGTCGCATCGGTGAAGCGGTCGGATACGACCCAGTCGCCGCGCGCGAGCGCCGGCTCGATCACGAGCGCGAGATGCTCGCGGCGCGCGGCGAACATCAGCAGCGCCTCCGTCTCGAGATCCATCGGCTGGTTCAGCAGGATCTCGCGCAGTTTCTCGCCGAGCTGCGTGCCGCCCGGCTCGCGGGTGACGACGACTTGCCGACCGGCCGCGGCCAGCTTGCCCTGGAGGCGTTCGCAGAACCATTGCAGGTGGGTGGTCTTCCCCGCCCCGTCGATGCCTTCGAACGTGATGAATTTACCGCTCGCCATTATTGACCTCGTATGTACTTGTCCACGGCCTTGTTGTGGTCGCCGAGCGTGTCCGAGAACACGCTCGTGCCATCGCCTTTCGCGACGAAATAGAGCGCGCTCGTCGGTGCCGGATTGATCGCCGCCTGCAGCGCGGCCACGCCCGGCAACGCGATCGGCGTCGGCGGCAGCCCGCGTCGGGTGTAGGTATTGTAAGGAGTGTCGGCCTGCAGGTCGCGCTTGCGCAGGCGGCCGTCGTACGCATCGCCGAGCCCGTAGATCACCGACGGATCGGTCTGCAGCGGCATGCCGATGCGCAGCCGGTTCGCGAACACGGCCGCGACGAACGCGCGGTCGGCCGCATGGCCCGTTTCCTTTTCGACGATCGACGCGATCGTCAGCGCTTCGTAAGGCGTCTTGTACGGCAGGCCCGGCACGCGCGCGGCCCAGGCCTCGTCGAGACGCGTCTGCATCAGATGGTACGCGCGCCGGTAGATGTTCAGGTCGCTCGTGCCCTTGTCGAACAAATAGGTGTCGGGGAAGAACAGCCCCTCGCCGCTGCCGCGCTGCACCGCGCTGTCCGACGCGCCGATCGCGCGCAGCAGCTCGGCGTCGCTCATGCTGGCCGTCGCGTGCGCAAGATCGGGGTTCGAGTCGAGTTCCGCGCGCATCCGCTTGAAGGTCCAGCCTTCGATGACCGTCGCGACATATTCGTTCACGTCGCCGCGCGCGATCTTCTGCAGCACCTCGTAAGGCGTGATGCCGGTCTTGAATTCGTAGTTGCCGGACTTGAGCCGGCTCGACAGCCCGAGCACGCGCGTCATCGCGACGAAGCCGAGCGGCTCGACCGGCACGCCGCCACGCTTCAACTGCAGCGCGACGCTCTTCACGCTGCTGCGCGGCTTGATCGTGACGTCGAGCGATGCCGAACCCAGCAGCAGCGGCCGGGTTGCCCAGTAATACCCGCCGCCCGCGCCGGCAGCGGCCACAACGACGGCCAGCGCCACGATTGTCGCGGCGCATTTCTTCAGTAGGGACATGGAAACGTGACTCAGGTAAGACCCATATAATACTTGCTCGCCTCCGTCAAAGTCAGGGTTGACTGTTCCCTCATTCCATGAGCACACCGTTCGCTTCACCGGCAGTCCAGGCCGCACCCGCCTCGCTCCCCGTTTTCCCCCGTCCGTCCGCCGCCGATTTCGATGCGCCGGGCGCCTGCATGCCGTTGCCGCAGTTCGGCGTGATCGACGTGGCCGGCGATGATGCCGCGACGTTCCTGCACAGCCAGCTCACCAACGACATCGAACATCTCGACGCCGCGAGCGCGCGGCTGTCCGGCTATTGCTCGCCGAAGGGGCGCCTCCTCGGCTCGTTCCTCACGTGGCGCGCCGGCCACGGCGTGCGCCTGCTGGTGTCGAAGGACGTGCAGCCGGCCGTGCAGAAGCGGCTGTCGATGTTCGTGCTGCGTGCCAAAGCGAAGCTGACGGATGCGAGCGACGCGCTCGCGGTGGTCGGTTTCGCGGGCGACGTGCGCGACGCGCTGTCGGGCATCTTCGATGCGCTGCCGGACGGCGTGCACGTGAAGGTCGACGGCCCCGCCGGCACGCTGATCCGCGTGCCCGATGCAGCCGGCCGCAAGCGCTATGTGTGGATCGGCCCGCGCGCCGAAGTCGACGCGCGCATCGCCGCGCTCGGCGGGTCGCTGCCGGTCGTGTCGCCGGCCGTCTGGGACTGGCTCGACATCCGCGCGGGCGAACCGCGCATCACGCAGCCTGCCGTCGAACAGTTCGTGCCGCAGATGGTCAACTTCGACGTGATCGGCGCCGTCAACTTTCGCAAAGGGTGCTACCCGGGCCAGGAAATCGTCGCGCGCAGCCAGTACCGCGGCACGATCAAGCGCCGCACGGCGCTCGCGCACGTCGCGGGCGAGACCGATACCGTGCATGCCGGCGTCGAGCTGTTCCACAGCGACGATCCCGGCCAGCCCTGCGGGATGATCGTCAACGCGGCGGCCGCGCCCGCGGGCGGTGTCGACGCGCTCGTCGAGATCAAGCTCGCCGCGCTCGACAACGGCACGGTGCACCTCGGTGCGGCCGACGGCCCGGCGCTCGCGTTCGATACGCTGCCGTACGCGTGGCCGACGGAAGCGTGATGCACTGACAACCCGTTCGGGCGCCGGCTCGCGAGTCGCAGCCGGCGCCCGATGTTTCCTGCGAGAGATTCGCCCGATGTGTCTGATTGCCTTCGACTGGCAGCCCGATGCCGCCGCCGGTCCCGTCTTTACCCTCACCGCCAACCGCGACGAGTTCTTTCGCCGGACGAGCGCGCCGCTCTCGTGGTGGGAAGATGTCCCGGGCGTGCTGGCCGGCCGCGATCTCGAAGCGGGCGGCACGTGGCTCGGCGTATCGCGCGACGGCCGTTTCGCCGCGCTGACGAACTACCGCGCGCCGTTCGACATCCGCGCGGGTGCACCGACCCGCGGCAAGCTCGTGTCCGACTTCCTCGGCGGCCCGTCCGTCGCGCCGCTCGACTACCTCGGGCAGCTCGCCGAGCATGCGGCCGTCTACAACGGCTTCAACCTGCTCGTCGGCGACTGGCGACGGCGTGAGCTCGCGTGGTTCTGCAATCGCGCGCCCGAAGGCGAAAGCAGTGTCGCCGCACCCGTCGCAATCGCGCCCGGCGTGCATGCGTTATCGAATGCGCGTCTCGATACGCCCTGGCCGAAAGTGGTGCGCAAGCGCGCGGAGCTCGGCACGCTGCTCACCGACAATCCGACCCCGTCGCTCGACGAGCTGATCGCGCTGATGCGCGACCCGCATGTCGCGGACGACGACGCCCTGCCGCATACCGGCATTCCGATCGAGCGCGAGCGTGCGCTGTCGGCTGCATTTATCGAGACACCCGAATACGGTACGCGCGGCACGACTGCGCTGCGCGTCACGATGAAGGAAGGCGTGCGGCTGACGGTCGAGATCAAGGAGCGCTGCGACGACGACGGCTCGCACCGCACCGTTCGCCCGGGCACGTTCGAACGCGCGTTCACGTTCGACCTCGACGCGACGCCGCGGCGCTGAGCGCGCGAGCAGGCGCTGCGCTACGGCGCGCGCGCCATCTCGACGTGCGGCACGCCGGCTTCGACGAACGGTTCACCGACCGCCGCGAAGCCGTGCCGCAGGTAGAACGACACGGCCGAATCCTGCGCGTAGAGCCGCACGACGATTTCGCCGCGGCGCCGCGCCGCCTCCAGCAGCGCGTTCAGCACGGCTGACCCGACGCCCTGCCCGCGCGCATCGGCCAGCACCGCGACGCGGCCGATCGTGCCGGACGGCAGCAGCCGCCCCGTCGCGACCGCGCGGCGCGCGCCGGTCGCCGCATCGACGCGGTACGCCACCGCATGGAGCGACAGCGGATCGTCGTCGTCGAGTTCCCATTCCGGCGGTATCTGCTGCTCGCGCACGAACACCGCGTCGCGGATCCGCGCGGCGTCGCCGCCGAGTACCGTCCAGTCGCCCGTTTCCACCACGCCATTCGTCATCGCAGCTCCCATGCGGCGCGGACGCCGCCAAACAACCACCGTCAAACGTCGTCGAATGCTGCCTTCAACGCCGCGACCGCGTCGGCATGCGCGGCCCGCACCTCGGGCACGTAGCCGCCCATCTTGAAGAATTCGTGGATCATCCCCGGATAGCAGACCAGCGTGACCGCGTTTCCCGCCCCGCGCAACTTCTCCGCATACGCGGCGCCTTCGTCGCTCAACGGATCGTATTCGGCCGTCGCAATCCACGCCGGCGCGACGCCCGCGAACGACGGCGCATCGCGCGTGCCGTCGAGCGGCGCGAAACGCCAGTCGTCGCGGTCCGCCCGATCGCGCACGTATTGCGTGAAGAACCACTGGATCGTGTCCTGCGTCAGCAAGTAGCCGTTCGCGAGCCGTGCGTGCGATTCGGTGTCCTGGAAGCCCGTCACACCCGGGTAGATCAGCATCTGCAGCGCAAGGCGGATGCCCGCATCGCGTGCGAGCACCGCGCAGACGGTCGCGAGCGTGCCGCCCGCGCTGTCGCCGCCGACGGCCAGCCGTTCGGCATCGATGCCGAACGTGGCCGCTTCGCGATGCAGCCATTGCAGCGCGTCGTCGGCGTCGTTCACCGCGGTCGGAAATCTGTGTTCGGGTGCGAGCCGGTAGCCGACCGACAGCACCGCACATTGCGCATCATGCGCGAACATCCGGCACAGCGCGTCATGCGTATCGACGCTGCCGACCGTGAAGCCACCGCCGTGGTAGTAGACGAGTGCGGGCAGCGGCTCCGCGAGGCTCGGCGCGACCGGCAGGTACAGCCGCGCACCGATCGTCCGACCATCGCGCGTCGGCACGACGCACGCCTCGACCGAATGCATCGGCGCCGGTGCGACGTCGAGGATCGGCGCGCTCTTCTCATACGCGGCGCGCGCCTGCTGCGGCGTCTGGTGGTGATAGGACGGACGTTTCGCGCGCTCGATCATGTCGAGCACCTGGGCGATCTTCGGATTCAGCGGCATCGGTGAGGACGGCGCCTGCGGGGCACCGTGAACGGACAAGCGTGCATGATGCCATGCGCGCGTCAGGCGGGCGTGATGCGCCGTACGTTGCGACATGCCGCGGTGGGCGATGCACGCAGCAAAACAAAACGGCCCTGCCGGTTAAGAGGCAGGGCCGCCGTGCGTCCGGGCGCTTACGCGTCGCTCGGGCCGGGCTGGGCGTCCGGCGCCGTGCGCGAACGTTGCCGCTTGATGTCGCGGCCCACCGCGAGCCGCCGCATGTACTTGAACGTGCCGAGCGCCTTCGCGACGAAATTGCCGTCGCTGTCGCGCACTTCGCCTTCGCAGTAGGCCATCGTCGTCGAGCGATGCATCACACGCCCGTAAGCGCGCAACTCGCCGCGCCCCGGCTGCATGAAGTTCACCTTCATCTCGACCGTGACGACGCCGATACCGTCGTCGGTCAGGCTGCGTGCGGCCATCGCGAGCGCGATGTCCGCGAGCGTCATCGTCACGCCGCCGTGCGCGATGCTCCACGTGTTCATGTGCCGCTCTTCGAGCGGCAGCACAATCTCGCTTGCGCCGTCTTTTGCGGACACCAGCTGCACGCCGAGCATGTCGACGAACGGGCTTTCGATCGACGGGCCGTCCGTCGGGGTTGCCGCGTCGCTCATCGTGCGCTGTCGACGATGTAGTCGACGCACTCGCGCGATTCAGCCACCGCGACGACGAATTTCTTCACTTCCTGGTGAACCGGATGCACCTGGTAGGCATCGAGTGCGGCCTTGTCCGCGAAATCGGATACCAGCACGATGTCGGCGGTCGCGTCGAGGCCGGGCGTCGCCACGCCGACGTCGATCTGCAGCGTGCCCGGCACCAGGTCGCGGCAGCCCTCGAGCTTTTCCTTCAGCTTCAGCGCGTTCTGTGCGCGCGTCGCGCCTTCGGCCGATTCTTTCAACTTCCACATGACAATATGACGGATCACTTCGGTTGCTCCTGTTCGTTCCGGTTCGGCGACTTGCCTGTCACCCTTGCCAATCGGGCATCTTACGCCCTTCGGCCGTTCGCTTGCGTTCGCCGGACAATGCGTCTAGCCGAGAAAGCAGGGGTATTACCGGGGGTATCATTTCAAGCATCCGGGGACGATACCCCCTTCTTCACCGCGCCGCTTAGCGGCATCAGGATCCGACAAGCGAAGGCAGACAACAAGCCTACCAAACTTACTGATGGCTATGGACTGTATCTTGGTGAATCCGCCCAGCTCCAAACTCTAGCGATACAAGTACAGAATTGCCGGGAAGGCGAATCTCTTCGCGATCGACGTATGCCGATGTCCATCGGCTGATTCTCGAAGTGCCACACCTACGAATTGCGCTGCGTGAGATAAGCACCCTGACCGGCAATGCCACGAGAATGATCGCGTACCTCGATCGTGCCGACGAGCTGCAATACGCGGCCCCGCTGCGCCGCCTGTCAAACAAGATCGACAAGGAGATCATGCGGGCCGGACGCATGGGTAATTCGCGCGCATCCGTTGCTCCGTTCTCTGACGAGTGGCGTGCACGCGAAACCATGAAATGCAGGCGCCACGACGTCCCCGGCGAACCCGATCGCGGCTCCGACAAGGCAACTAAGCTGCCTGAGTTCCAACGCCTGACATGGGAGGAGTTGCGCGACGCATGGAGCGCGACCGCCTACAAGAAAAATCGGGCACTCACGATCGAACAGCGCTTTGTGTTGGAAGTCGTGCACGTGCGCCGGACGCTGCGGCTCATGGAGAAAATGGTCTGCGCTGCCGAGCTGGAATTGAAGATGAACGGCTATCCCGACTCGTTTACGCTCGACCAGCTCCGGCATGATCGAGGGCACTCGCTTCGATTGGCACTGCCGCCTGCCCGTGAACGCGATGCCGACACGATTAATCGCACCGGCATCATCACCCAGAACAGCCCCACGGGCCGCGCCGCATCAGTTGAAGTAGATAATGACCTGCGGTCGACCGGAACCTGCGTAGGCCGGAGTGCGTAGGCAATCAGTTCCGTCACATGTTGCCTTATAGGGCAGGCCCGGACCATTTATAGCTCCGCTGTCAATTTGTGAAGTCCACTGCCCCGGAAACCCCCAAACATTATAGTCGTGATGCCACTCAACCGGATTACTTGGCCCACCCACGGCAACAATGCTCCACTTCACATATTTCTGCGTCTGAGAACACGACGGCCACGAATCATTATCACTCAAATTTATTTGATATGCCGAACCAGCCGGAATATCAAGAGATTGGTTTCCGGGTCCATACATACACTGGTAGTCGCCTCGCGTGATCTTTAATTCGTAAGAGCCATTACAATTATTGAATGTCACATCATGATACGCTTGCTTCGAACGATGGGCATCGTTGCAATTTATCCAACCATCAAGATTTTGCTCTTTCGGGTTCGGATTTTTCGCCTGAACATCTTCACCTTGCCTCGACGCACTTGGCCCGCCTGCCTCCTCCGCATGCGCAACATTGATTACAAAAAATAAAGCGAAGATTAGCATCACAGACCAGCATGCACTGACTAGCAGAGATGATCTCTTAACACTTTTCAATGACATTGATTTCGAACGGACATGCACTCCCTCGTTAGCCAACTCGAACACCAAGGCACTGACGTCGCCATATGAATTCATACATCCCCCGAAATGAAGCGTTAAATTTTCACAACCGCAAGACATTCAATCCGCTCAACCACCACTCAACATAAAAAGCCAATCCAAAGCCCCCCGATACATCGCCTTAAATTTAATAAATTCATTTATTAAAATAAAAAAACAATCACCCTCACCTTATCCACTGATTCCTCAACAATCAATTACAGGCCATTACACACCTTCAATCGCAGCAAAAATTGCCAGCAAATCTTTCAGAGAATCCGGTCCACCTACCCGTAGGTAGCATGGCCTCGGCCGATTCACTGACACAGACAGCCGAAAGGCAACCGGGAAGCGTATCGCTGCACACTTTCCGGCCGCCTTGTTTCTCTCGAGACCGCTCGGCCTCGATTGCCGCGCTACTGCGGCAGATTAGTTTGCGTGTCGCTGCTCAACGCGTCGTAACTCCGCTCGCACTGCCGGCCGGCGACGCCGCGCTCGTCAGCGATCCTCGCCAACTCTCCCGCGCGCTCGTCAGCCCGGCCGAACACATCGGCAAGCAGATCGAGGGGGCACCGGCTGTCGTGCTTCCACCGGCAGCGCCGGCACGCCGGACGTCGGCGATAAGCGCGGCGACCTGCTTACGCAGCCCATCAGCAGCTCCACCAGCAGCGGCGGCATCAGCCACCGCCTGATCACATTCTTTCGCAGCATCGGTTGCGACCGCGAACACGAAAGCTGCAGCAGCCGCTGCCGGTGCAACGTCGGCGGACCTGTGGATGACGCCTTACGAATCGCTCCGCTATGACCCACGCGACAACGTTCGCCCGGTCGATCCGGAGTGGGTCAAGGAGCTGACCGCGTTGATGATGCAGAACGGATACGACAAGGCCGCCCCGCTGCACTGCTATGTGCGCAAGGCGGACGGGGAAGACTACTTCTACGTCTTCAAGGGGCAGCACCGCTACCTCTCAGCAGGCGCGGCGATTAAGGCCGGGAAGGATCTGGGAAAGATTCCGATTGTCGTGCTGGATTCTCGCGAAGTGAAGCGACCGAAGATGGTCGTCGACGGTTACTTGAGCAATCGCTCAAAGCCATCGTCGCCGCTCGATCTCGCGACCTCGATCGCTGAACTGCGGGACGTTCACAAAATGAACGCGGACGACATCTGCGCCCAGTTGAACATTTCCGAGCAGTCGATCCGTGATGCAGCACTGCTTGAAAAGGCACCCACCGAACTGCACGACCTCGTCCGCAACGGCTCGATCGCAGGCACCGTCGCGATCGAAGAGATCCACACGCACGGCGGCGACAAGGCGCTTGAACGCATCGTGTCCGGGCCGTCGAAAGCGAAGGAAGCCGGTAGGAACAAGGTCACGAAAAAGCACCTGACCGGCGGCACGTCGAGCACCGAGCCGGCAGCGGCCAAAGCAGCAAAGATCAACGACGCGTGTGCAAAGCAACTTTTGCAAGCGTTGCAGGCGGTCCTGCACGACCCCGTTTTCGGCAAGCTATCCCCCGGAACGATCCGCGGTGTCCACACAGCGCTCTCGCCGCTCGCCGATCTCCTCGACACTCCGCAAAAACCACGAATCTACCCCGTGACCGCACCGGATCAAGACGGCCGCTGTGTCGCGACCGATACGCTTCGCTCACCCAACTGCAAGCGGACGAAGAAACCGATCGCCGAGATCTACGTGGCCCAACCGAAAGTGGATCAGTGGATTTGCGCGGCTATGTACAACTTCGACGACAGCTTCGCATCGACGCCACTGAAATATGGCCCCGGCACCACGAGCTATCCGACGCGGATGCAGGCGGTTCAAGAAGGGGCTCGGTGGCTTAGAAAGGTTCTCGCCAGTGAAAACATCAAGCGACAAAGAGATCTGCCGGTCGTTCTTCAGTGGCTCGACGACATCCTCCAGTTGCCCTACCCCGACTGGACGCCCGAGACGGCGCAGGAGGCCGCCCGATGACCTCGCGCCCGGCTAACGCACTGGCGAGCGTCAGCAGCACTTCGATGCAGTCGAACAACGTCGGGCTGACGCCCGCAAAAGCGATCCAGAAAGACGAAGCGCCGCTCGCGCGGCGCAAACCTATCCAGACGAACGAAGCCTTGGCGAATAGCCGCCAAGTCAGACTCGCGCAACTCGACGCCCTTCGCATCAAGATCCGCTCACTGATCAGCGAGATCTCGCACGCGGCCGACGTCGAGCTGCTGAACCTGATGGCCGACGAGATCGGATCATTCGCTCGCCACAAGGCGGCGCAGGATGCGCGCACCTGGGCCGCGACCGCTACGATCACGCTTGAAACGGGGCTAATGCAACTCGCCCGTGCAACTCAGCCCGTCACCGAATAACGAGGTACAGAGAATTGAGCACCACCACCGAACGACTGTTGCGACTTCCGACCGTTCTGGACATGGTCGGCTTGGGCAAGACGACGATCTACGACATGATGAAGGAAAGTAGTTTCCCGAGACCACGAAAAGTTCGCAATCTCTCACTATGGGCAGAGACAGAAGTACAAGCATGGATTCGTTCCATCACATCGCACGAAACGTCCATCGCCCAATCATCTGCCTAAGTCGAGACCTGATCCGTCAGCCAGCATCGGATCAGGTCTAAAGCTACTTGGGTAGTCACCTCCCTTTGATCAGAAGCAGGACAACCAGGATCGCGACCAGCGCAGCGAGCCACTTCAAGCCAGCGAACACCTTGTCGAGCCGTTCCGTCAGCGCCACGACGGGATTCCTGCCGTCCGTGCGCAGCGGCATCTGCGCTAAGCGGCCATCTCCCGGCAGGCTGACCTTCGGGAAATCAATGGCGAGATACACGACATATCCGCTGGCAGTTGCCGGTGTTTCAAATGTGCTGCCATCCTCGCCGGGCCTGAGGAACGCGCGGAATCCACTCGTCAGCGCAGCACCGGACGGGATCGACGTGTAGACGTCCCGCAGGCACAGCCCGGCCCTGACGGCGGTGACCTGTCCCGCCTCGACGCCGTCGGCAAGTGCCTGCATGCTGCTCGCCGGCACGTCGCACATTGCCCACCACTGAGCCGGCTCCAGCATCTCCTCATCGGACTCGTTGTAGCCGAGCCTTGCCGTGCCAAGCGGATCGTCCGAGTGGGCGATGCCTAGTGCGTCCTGCAAGTTGCGAAGGCCTCGCCGTTCAGTCTCGCCGATCTCGCGAGCCGCGAAGGTGATGTGTACCGTACGCGTATCGCTCTGCCCATCCCCAATGATCGACAGACAGCAGTCGTCCAGACTCGCAGTCCCCTGGACATAGGTCGACAGCATCGAATGCGCTGCCCCGCCAGCTGGCTCCAATCGCCTGATGACCTGAATGTCCTGCAGAGTGAGCCACAGCGACTTCGCCGGATAGTACGTCTGCACGCTGCCATCGGTAGTCACATGCTGAAGCGTGTGATCGGTGCACTCCCTGATTTCGACACCCTTCTGCGCGTCCTCGCGTAATCGGCCACCGCTTTCATGCCGGCGCCGTTCATCGTATCCGGGAAGTTGACCAATATCGGGAAATGTCGCGCGCGTCCTGGGCACAACGTTTACGTTATCCAGAATGTCATCGTGGGTGCGGACCTTCGTAACCAGCATTCCGTCGCATCCGCTCGATTCAGAACAAGATTGTGAGAGCCTCCCGAATTGCGTAGCGGTGACGGGAAGCACGTCGCGGACGCCCGGACCGGGTGTTGCATCGGGCACCTGCCGCGTGTACGGATCAACATGCTCGGGCGGAGGGGTGTCTGAAACCGTCACAAGCGACGGCAGCAGCCGGCTCAGCAGGTCTGCGTATGGAGCAAGCAGTGGCAGGAACAGGCAGGCCAGTGACAGATTGAACAGGGTATAAAAATCGGCCACCACCCTCCCGTTGTCCGGCTCGATTCTGACCATGACGCAGCCGATCGGCGTGAGGGCTGCAAGAACAAGCCCGACACCGACCGACATGATGAGCAGATTGCCAACCGGCACGCGCCTGGACACCGGATCGTGCGTGACGGTTCCGTCCAGCACCGGGTGGATGGCAGCACCCAGATTCGCACCCAACACCAATGCGAAAGCTGTATCGGGTGGAACCACGTTCTGCCCGCAGAGTGACACGATCAGGAGAACGGCTGCGACGCTCGAATCGGCGGCCCAAGTCAGGCCAGCCGCCAGCAGGAAATCGACCAGCGGTTCCGTCGAGGCAGCACCCAGCAACATCCGAAGGCTCGGCGCATCCTCGTAGTCTGTCATCAATTCCTGCAGGTGATGCAATGCGAGCAGCAACAGGCCCAGACCGATGAACATGCGCCCCAAGTCGTGCGCGCGTGTGTTGGATGCCTTCCGGAACATCAGCACTCCAACGAGGACCAGTGCAGGCGACACGGTCTCGACTGCGAACGAAAGCGCCTGCACGATCAATGTCGCACCCACGTTCGCGCCAAGCATGACGGCCAGCGAAGAAGCCAGGTCGACGCGCCCTTCCGTTGCAAACTCCCGCGTCATGACTGCCGTTGTCGCACTGCCTTGCAGCACCGCCGTGACGCCCAGGCCGCCGAAGAAGGCAGGAAATCGCCCGTGAAGCATCCGCCCCAGAAGTGCCCGAAGTTCAGCGCCGAATGCGCGCTGCACGCCGGTCTGAGCCATTTGCGTGCCCAGTAGCACCAGTGCAATTGAGCCCGCGAGATCAATCAGCGTAAACGTGAATGTCATAGTTCTTGCTCCCCGACGCCGATCAGTTGCTTTTTGCAACGTTCTCCGTACTGCGGTTCGCTCACGCCCGTAGCCAGTTCGCAAGAAAAGGCGAACTCGAATGCGTCTCGTCACGATGGAGATACGCACGACCGAACCGTAGATCAGGCGACGCGACCTTCCCCCGAAGACTCCGTGCGCCAGGTTTCGGTCAACCGCGGCGGTTTCCATGAAATCACGCGCCTGAACCCATTCCCCATTGCAAGTGGCGTGCCATCAATGCCGGATGGGCGTGCATGGGGACTTGAAGCCAGAAATACGGAAATGGGCACGCCGGCCGAATGAATGTGTTTCAGCGCTGATACAGGCCCGCATCTATCGTGCGACGGCCTATGTCGATTGCCGCTGCTGCGAGCGCCCAGTGTCCGTGCGGCGGCATCGCCGGCACGAGCCGGCCGAGCGCGTCGCTTTTCAGACGCATCGGATCGTTTCGAAATTGAAACGCGCGGTGCGACACGTCGACGAGTACGGCCAGGTAGGAGGCAGAGAGCGCACCTGGGTGCGCCGGCCTTCATTGGTGGCTCTCCAACGTCAATTCCGCTAGCAGGAACGACAGGAAGGCAGGTCGACGACGCGTGCGGATGGCGCCTGGCGGCCGGTGGCCGCCGGTCGTGACCGCCGGGAACTGGCCGGACTACACATCAACCGTTGGAAGCGCAATCTCGTGCATCTTCCTCCAGCGGCCCGACGCGTTCTCCAGCAAGGCGACGGAGTGACAGCACGTTCGAATCACCTCACGCGCAGACAGACGATGTTCGAGCTCGACGGCCACCAGATGGGCTGTCGCGGCATCCCCGTGCGCGACAGTCAGATGCGGAACCATGCCATCGTGTGCACCACCATAGGCGCGAAACATGGGAAAGCGCTCGACCCGCGCAGTCGTCAAGGCGACGAACGGTTCCGGCGGATCGGGAGCAAGATAAGTGGTGACTGCAAACCGCTCGACCTTCCTCAACGAAAATTCGAACGGCTGCACAACGCTCAGCGCGCTTTGCGCCTGACGAAGGACGTCGGGCGTAATTTCGTCAGGCGGCATGAAGGGAAACAGAACCGTGACGTGCGCCGGCACGCCCGGGTCGGAGGTAGCATCAAACCGACTCCGAAGATCCGCTACAGTTGACTCGGCTGCAGGAACCTCAACGACGAACGCTGTTGTGAGCATTCAGGAATCCTCTCGCGTCGATTGGCCAATGATGATGGACTTCCGTCGGCAACACTCCTCATGACTGCCTGTGGCATTTCTAAACGATGATGGTCACACGGGGCCAGCGGTCCTTGTATCTTTTCTGCTGGATTCGCCGAAGATAGGTATCCATGCTGACGCGCGCTGGATTGCGTCGCACCACCATGGAAAAGAGGTCATCGAGTCCGTATGGCGCACAGACATCGATTGTCCCGTCGTTCAGCAATGTAAGTCCGACCGCCGTCGCGTATTCTGGCCACGACGCAATCGCTTGTGCCAGTGATCTGAACGGAAGCACTGGATGCCCAAAGGTTTTCTCGAACCAGAGATGTACAGCGGCCTGATTGGTCACCTCCCAAGGAAGCTCGGGGTGCGTGGCCGCCAGCAGGAACTCAAACGTCGCGTCGCGCTCGGCAGAAAGATCTGTTCCGTCGAAGTACGCAACATCGATGTCAGACAATGCCGACGGCGCGTCCAGCCCATGCAACGAGTCCCACACAAGGTTTCGGACCGCACCCGCACCGATGCACCAAGAAGGTAGATTGAGAGCTCGAACCGCAACCAGTGCAGGCCAAAACCATGACGACTCCCGCGCAAGGGCAATGAGACTTGCTTCGAAATCGGTCGATGACATGAGTAACGAGCCCGCTGCGTCGACGATGACCTGCTGCCTATGGAACTCGCTGCCCGACGGCAGACATCGGACAGGCAATCAGGACCACCGCGCTAGAATACTAAAAATACTCAAGCCGCAGCCGTCATGAGCGTCCAAGATTGCGTCGATGTACCCATAAAAGAACGCGCAACAGTAGTGTGCCTCCAAGGGGACCGTGTGTTGCTGGTCGCGCGCGCGGCATCCCGATGGGCACTGCCAGGCGGGACAATTAAAGCCAGCGAGACGCCTCTAGAAGCGGCGCATCGAGAGTTGCAGGAAGAGACCGGCTTGGTCGGCTTGGACCTTACGTATGCCATGCACTTCGGCGGTCTCTCAAAGCTGCACCACGTGTTTATTGGTGAACTCAGCGCCGACCTGAAGCCGCAACCAAACAACGAAATCGCCCGCTGCAAACTGTTCCGTCACGATGACGTCGCAAAATTGCGGGCGAGCATTCCTACGAAGAAAATCATCGAGTTGGCCTACGGCAACGACTGGCGCCCATAGGCAAGATTCATGTCGCTTTTCGAGGGCACGTAGCTATACTTCCGCGTGCAAACCTTCGGACGTCGCTCTACCCGCAGCGAGGCGAACATGACCAGCTCATACACCTACCGTGGATATACGATCGACGTTCATTGCGAACATAAGACCGAAGTGTCTCGAGAATCTTCGGCCACTTGCGAGACACCGCCCGGCTACCTCGCAATAGTCCAGGTGCGCGCAGCAAACACACGATCTTTTTTCCTAGCGCCGATTCGCTTGGCTGACGATCAAGGCAAGCCGTTTGCCGACAGCCTCGATGCGTTGCGCGCCGGCCGTTCTGCAGGCGAGATCATCGTGGACGACCTACTCGTCGACACATCCAGTGCCTGCATTAGCCTTCAGCGATGATGCTGCCGCAGCGTCTCGCGGACAGCGTAAACGCATAGAAAGATTCCAAGCATCGTAACGCCGGATGAGACGAAATCGTTCAGCGAGCCGGTGCTATCCAGGAGCTTGGGAAAGAGTCCCATGCTTAGCCCAACTGCGGTCAAAAGAAGACCCCCGACAACACCCCAGATGGGGCCTGCGTTCTCATTGTGCGTGTATTTCATTTTGCCCCCCGTCCTGTGTCCCATCCCCGAGACACTTTCAATATAGCTGATCAATATTTGGGACCAAAGCGACTTTGACGGACACGCCCTACATGCAAAAAATCCCGCCCTCGGGGGGAAAGTGAGGGCGGTAATTGAAACGGACACCTCTGGCACGAGACGGTCCAAGAGGGTTATCGGCGGTATTCCAAGAAACTGAAGAAGACCACTGGAGGTACGGAAATTCATCCCTCCCGGCTTCTGCTCCAGCGAGGAAAAAGGGGGAATCGACGGGGGGTATCAATCGATCAATGGAAGTTGAATTTCCTCAAATATCAATAGATTAATCGTTGATATTTCAATGCAACTTCCACATGACGATATGTCGGAGCACTTCGGTTGCTCCTGTTCGTTCCGGTTCGGCGACTTGCCT
The DNA here is from genome assembly GCF_020419725.1 of Burkholderia sp. AU38729. Lineage (NCBI taxonomy): Bacteria > Pseudomonadati > Pseudomonadota > Betaproteobacteria > Burkholderiales > Burkholderiaceae > Burkholderia > Burkholderia sp. AU38729. Next base: position 26,223 of record NZ_JAIZQO010000023.1, read on the forward strand.
GTCACCCTTGCCAATCGGGCACCATCCGTCCGGCTCCAGGCGGTGGCCGTACAAGTACAGAATTGCCGGGAAGGAGAATCTCCTTGCCATCGGCGAAGGAAAAGCAACTTTTCGAGCAGGGCGTGACTTCCGTTCCGTGGCGAATTTGGTGAGCGATGCCCACCTACCCGGCACTACATCATCAACGATCGGACCGTCAAATCGCACGAGCGAATCCGCACCCGAAGCATCACCGTCATATAGAATGGTGCGCTTTGCCCGTACTCCTATGTGGTTCAAGAACCTTCAGCTTCATCGTCTTCCGGCACCTTGGGCCGTTACCCCCGATCAGATGGAAAAATGGCTGGCGCCCCATGCGTTTCAGCCGGGCACCAGCGTCGAGATGCAGAGCCATGGATGGGCGTCGCCGCGTGACAACGGCGCACTCGTGTATTCGATCAACCGGCAGATGTTGCTGACGTTTCGTGCCGAGAAGAAGCTGCTTCCGGCGTCGGTCGTCACCCAGGTGACCAAGGCCCGCGCGCTTGAAATCGAGGAGCAGCAGGGCTTCAAGGTCGGACGAAAGCAGCTGCGCGAACTCAAGGAGCAGGTGACCGACGAACTGCTCCCGCGCGCGTTCACCATTCAGCGCGATACCCGCGTGTGGATCGATACGGTGAACGGCTGGCTCGTCATCGATGCGGCTTCACAGGCTGTTGCCGACGACGTTCGCGGCCTGCTCGTCAAATCGATCGATCAGTTGCCGCTTGCCGGTGTTCAGGTGGTGCGTTCGCCGGTCGCCGCGATGACGGATTGGCTGTTGTCCGGCGAGGCGCCGGGCGGATTCACCGTGGACCAGGACGCCGAATTGCGCTCGAGCGGCGAAGGCGGCGCCACGGTGCGATACGTCGGCCACGCGCTGGAAGCGAACGACATGCGCCGGCACATCGAGGCCGGCAAACAATGCATGCGCCTGGCGATGACCTGGGACAACCGGATCTCCTTCGTGCTGACGCCGTCGCTGACGATCAAGCGCGTGACGCCGCTCGACGTGATCAAGGAAGCGGCGGATCCGACCGCGCAGAACGACGATGAACGCTTCGACTCGGATGTCACGCTGATGACCGGTGAATTGGCGCGGATGTTGGCCAGCCTCATCGATATCCTGGGTGGCGAGCAGCGCGACTCGGCGCATCAGGCGGCAGCGGCCTGAACGCCGGCGGCGACCGAGAAACCTCGCCGCCCCGCAACGGCGAGGTTTCGAGCCGGCGCGACAGTTCAACAAGGACTGTCGTCGCGCTGTCGGAAGTTCACGACCGGGCACTCGCGCACGATGCCCAATTTTTCTCCGTCTCGCCCACCAACGCGACGGTCCCGCCCGCGACCGCCGGCAGCCAGCCGGCCAAACCTGACGGCGCCAATGCGCCGACATCCCGAGATTCACGCATCCGACTCCAGGAACGCTGTTCCCGTCAGCGCACGAGCGCCGCGGCTCACTTGATCAGGAGCAGCACATCGCGAAAACGCGGATGCCGGCTGGAACCCAGCCATTCGAATCCGATCATCTCGACCGTCGCGATTTGCACTCCCGCCGCCGCGAGCCGGGCGATCCCCGCGTCCCGGTCGATCGTCCTGCGCGACCCCACGGCATCGCTGACCACCGTCACTTTGCGGCCGCTGCGCAACAGCCCGAACGCCGTTTGCAACACGCACACGTGCGCCTCGCAACCGGCGACGATGACGCTGTTGCGCCCGTCCGGCAAGGCCTCGACCAGACCCTCCGCGCACGCATCGAAATGATCCTTGACGACGGTGCTGGAGCACAGATCCGAGATCTCCGGTACGTTCCGGCCCAGCTGGACGGGGCTCTGCTCGGTACCCATCACCGGCACCGCGAGTATCTGCGCAATACGGGCAAGTCGGACAGCCTGCGTGACGACGGACACCCCATCGTGGATCACCGGCATCAGCCGCGTCTGAAAATCAACCAATACGACCACTGAATCGTCGGGCACGTGCAGCACGGCGCATTCTCCGGAGTGAAGGCGACGTCACCCCCATCGGCCATCGATGGAGAGTCGCTCTGTCGCAAGATCGTCAGTCCCGCAAAAGACGGATATCGAATCGCATCAATGACCGACTGCGCCAATTCGGTAAACGGAAGCGATGCTCAAGCCTACCAAACTTCCCGACGCCATTGACGTGATCGCATGGAGTCTGGTTCTCGCGATCATCTACCGGTCCGGTCGCAGGAATGCCGGTTGCTCCGCGCTCCGTATCGCCGAATTCTCCGCATTCCGCTCCTTCGTTTGCACAGCCCGAGACACGCCGACAGGCCAACCGCCACGATTCGATCCCGGTTCGGAATCAATCACCAATACCAACATCGATTGCCAATCCATTTTTCACCAAACTCGATAATCAGCACATCTCTATTTTGGCAAAACCGCACATTTTACCGACCCGACAAGCAATAATTGCGACCTCACTCCAGAACATTATTCTGAAACCATAAAATCATTATTGACTTCGACTTTATCCGAACTTTAGAATCGCCTACGATAGCTTACGTTTCGTTTTTCACGCCGCGCACGCACCCATGTCGGCACGGCACTGGAACATCAGCAGAGAAGTCTTTCATGCCTGCCGGGGCAGCGCCTCCTTTTGCCTTCAATTCCGGCATTAACCATCAATCGGTTATTTCCCATTCAATTCACCTCAAAAGCATGCCCGGATTAATTCCGAATTTACCAGGAATTCCGCAATACCGGACGAAGCAGATCGAGTACCCACTCATTCGATAATTCTCATAAAAATCGCCAGTCATCAGGAGGGACATCAACATGCATCGCCTTGCGAAGTCGCTGTGTCTCGGATTCATCTGCGCCGGCCTGCTCGCGGCCTGCAATGACGACGACGTCAAATCGAGCAACCCGCCGTCGAACAACGCCGCACTGTCGTTCCGCATGGACACCGGCGGCCAGATCAACGCGTTCTATCGGCAGGACAACGTCGCCGCACACCTGCTCGCGCGCTCGTCGACGAAGCCGCGTCTGCTCGTGGTCTTCCCCGCCGGCAACAGCGGCACCGGGCTGTGGTTCGACGACACCGCGCAGCCGGTGAACTGGAGCCTCGACACGCCGCCGTCCGCGCTATCGGCACCCGACACGCACGGCCGTCCGCTGTACGGCATCGGCGCCGACGTGTCGGTGGACACCAACACGCTGACGATCCGGCAGGGCGTGCTCAGCAACGTGCGATTCCTGCGCGACTTCAACGGCGGCGCCACGATTCCGCAGGAGATCCTCGCCGCGCCGACGGTTCAGGGCAGCGCCGCGCAATGGCAACGCGACCGGATCGACGGCGCGCCCGGCTATTCACTGCGCATCACGCTGCGCGACGGCGGCAGCATCGCGCCGGCAGTGGGCGGCAAGCTCGTCCTGAGCGCACCGGCGGGCTCGCACACGCTGCGGCTGCATGTCGATGCACTGTCGGGCGAGACGCCGTTGTCGCCGATCACGCGCGCCGACCTGCTCGGGCCCTCGGTGAACCCCGACCCGGTGAGCCAGAACGTGCTCGAGTTCCTGAGTTTCCACGACAAGCTGCTGGCCGGCTCGTGGCAGTACGACACCTACTTCGGCCGCGACACGCTGATCTCGGTGCGCATGCTGATGCCGGTGCTCGAACCCGCGGCGATCGAGGCCGGCCTGTCGTCGGTGCTGAGCCGGCTGTCGACCGACGGCAAGGTCGCGCACGAGGAAGGGATCGGCGAATTCGCCCTCGTCGACAACCAGAAGAACGGCCGGCCGAACGATCCGACGCCGACCTACGACTACAAGATGATCGACAGCGACTACCTGCTCGCGCCGATCGCGGCCGCGTGGCTGATCGACGATACGCGCGGCCAGGCCCGCGCGGCCGCCTATCTCGCCCAGCGCGGCAGCGACGGGCAGACCAATGGCAGCCGCCTGGTCGTCAACCTGCTGCACGTCGCGACGACCGCTCAGCCGTTCGCGCAACAGCCGACGGTCGCGAACCTGATCCACTTGCGGCCCGGCGAAATCGTCGGCAACTGGCGCGACAGCACCGACGGGCTCGGCGGCGGCGTCTATCCGTACGACGTCAACGCGGTGCTCGTGCCGGCCGCGTTGCGCGCGGCGAACGCATTCCTCGCGCGCGGCCTGCTCGATCCGTATCTGGATGCCGGGCAGCGCGCGACGCTCGCCAACACGGCTAACCAGGCGGCCACGTGGGAAACCCAGGCACCGCCGCTGTTCCAGGTCAGCGTGCCGGCCACACAGGCAGCCACCGACGTGTCGGCCTATGCGCCGTCCGCCGGCGTGCCGGCCGGCGCCGCGCCGGGCACACCGCTGGCGTTCTACGCGCTGTCGCTCGATCAGCAGGGCAATCCGGTTCCGGTGATGAATTCGGACGGCGGCTTCGCGCTGCTGTTCGGCACGCCGCCGGACGACGAGCTTCAGCGGATCGTCACCGACGTCACGCGGCCGTTCCCGACCGGGCTCGTGACCGATGCCGGGATGCTGATCGCGAATCCGGCGTATGCAAGCCAGGCGCTGTGGCCGAAGTTCACCAGTTCCGCGTATCACGGCACGGTGATCTGGTCTTGGCAGCAGGCGATGTGGGTGGCCGGGCTCGATCGCCAGCTCGCGCGCCAGGACCTGTCGGCCGCGACACGCACGCTGCTCACGCAGGCACGGCAGACGATCTGGCAGGTGATCTCGAACGGGCGCGACATGCGCACGTCGGAGATGTGGACGTGGTCGTACGTGAACGGCAAGTACCAGACCGATGCATTCGGCACGCGCAGCGCGGACGCCACCGAGGCGAACGCGGCGCAGCTCTGGAGTACGACGTATCTCGCGATCCGCGACCCGCAGCAGCGCGCGGGCAAGTACTGGTGGCAGGCGTCGCAGCGGATGCAGGATGCGCAGCCGAAGCTGAGCGCGGCGGCGCTGGCAGCGCGGTAGCGCGTCGCCAGTCGCGTGCCGACCGGGCATGCAAAAGCCCCGGGGCGTGACCGCCTCCGGGGCTTCGTCAGAAATCGAGGCGCTGGACACAGCTTCTGTACGCCCGGGCGGCCGAATGTTCTGCGTCCGTTCACCCGCGCCCGTGTGCCGCGCCAACCCGTATCACCGCGCCACGACCCGGTTCCGCCCTTCCCGCTTCGCCTGGTACAACCGTTCGTCGACCACGCGCAGCAACGCATCGACCGTGCTGCCGTCGGCCCCGTATTGCGCGACACCGACACTGACCGTCACCTGCACGCGCTTGAAATCGAGCCCGAACGGCGAACTCGCGATCGACGAGCGTACGCGTTCGGCCGTCATCCGCGCGCCTTCGAGCGGCATGTCCGGCAGCAGCGCCATGAACTCCTCGCCGCCGACCCGCGCCAGGCCGCCCGCGGGCCGGATCGCATCGAGGCACTGGCGCACGACGCCGCGCAGCACCTCGTCGCCGATCTGATGCCCGTACGCATCGTTGATGTTCTTGAAATTGTCGAGATCGAGCGCGAGCAGGCAGAACGGTGTGCCGTCGCGCTCGGCCCGCACCATCTCGCGCTCGACCTGCGCGATGAACTGCCGCCGGTTCGACGCGCCCGTCATCGGATCGGTCGCGGCCATGTATTCGAGCTTCTGGTTCGTACGCCGCAGTTCCTGCAACGCGCTCTCGGTGCGCGCCATCGATTCCGACAGCCGGCTCATCAGGTCCTCCTGGCTGTAGATCGCCGAGAACGAGCGCGTCGTCTGCAGCGCCTGCACGACACCGTAGCTGAGCAGGAAGAAGCCGCCGGCAAAAATCGCATGCGCGAGCCACCACATGTGATTCCACGGCTTGCCGAGAATGAACGCGAGCGACGACAGCGCGAACGCCATGATCGACACGCCGTAGATCACCATCAGCGGCGAGCGGATCCGTCGCGCGAGCAGCACGGCGACGTTCAGCAGCGAGAACACGAGCGCGCCGCCTTCCATCGACAGCCGCGTGCCCGGCGCGCCCGCGACCGGCGAATACGCGATGTACGCCACGGCCACGTTGACGATCACGAAGAACACGATCCACGGCAGCCACGTGCGCACGCTCGTGCGCTTCTCGAGGCGATCGGGCGGACGCGAATACGACAGCAGGCCCGTGAGCAGCAGGATCGACATCACGAGCCGCGACGCGGGTCCGTACAGCAGGAACAGCCAGATGTTGTGATGCGCCATTCCGGTGAACGCACCGTGCAGCGCATAGATCATCGCGAAGCCGAGAAAGCCCAGTGTCAGCCAGCGCAACAGCGGCTCGCCGGACGACCGGTAGCAGACCCACGTCACGTAGGTGACGAACGCGCCTTCGAGGGTCGCGGCGGCGATCGCGATTTCATGGAACGCGTGGTTCTCGAACACGACGTGCGGGTCGCTGAAGAACCACAGATAGGCGATCAGATAGGCGGGCAGCAACGCGAATCCGACCAGCAGGCATTTCGCGTAGAGCCTTGCGGCCGCGCTGACGACGCGCGGCGGTTCCCCGGCTGCATAGGTCGTACTCATTCGGTCCCCGGTCGGTCTGCTGCGTTGGTTCGAACCTTCGCGGCACGGATCGCACGACGCACGATCCGGCCCATCGTGCCGAAAGGCAAATGTCAGAGCAAGTATAGGTGGGGCAATTCGTTTGACAAGTAAGGGGAAACGGCATTGCCGGGCGCATGCCTTTTGCTTCCCGATTGTTTCGAATGGCGGATCAGTCGCGCCGATTCGCGTCGCGGCCGCCTGTCTCGCCGAAGCGAAACCGCGGCCGCTCCGTGCCAAAGATCAGAGGATTTCGAACAGGCCGGCCGCGCCCTGCCCGCCGCCGATGCACATCGTGACGACCGCGTACTTCACGCCGCGCCGCTTGCCTTCGATCAGCGCATGGCCGGTCAGGCGTGCGCCCGATACGCCGTACGGATGGCCGACCGCGATCGCGCCGCCGTTCACGTTCAGACGATCCTCAGGAATCCCGAGCGTGTCGCGGCAGTACAGCACCTGCACCGCGAACGCTTCGTTCAGCTCCCACAGGCCGATATCGTCGACCTTCAGCCCTGCCTGCTTCAGCAGCTTGGGCACCGCGAACACGGGGCCGATGCCCATCTCGTCCGGCTCGCAACCGGCCACCGCGAACCCGCGGAACACGCCGAGCGGCTGCAGCCCTTCGCGCTGCGCGGCGTCGGCGCTCATCACGACGCAGGCCGACGCGCCGTCCGAGAACTGGCTCGCGTTGCCCGCGGTGATCACGCCACCCGGCACGGCCGACCGGATCTTCGATACGCCTTCGAGCGTCGTGTCGGGGCGAATCCCTTCGTCCGCCGAGACCGTCACTTCCTTCGTGAACAGACGGCCCGTCGCCTTGTCGGCCACGCCCGCGAGCACGGTGATCGGCACGATCTCGTCACGGAAACGCCCGGCTTCCTGCGCGGCCGCCGCGCGCAGTTGCGACTGCACGCCGTACTCGTCTTGCCGCTCCTTCGAGATGCCGTAGCGCTTCGCGACGTTCTCGGCCGTCTGCAGCATGTTCCAGTAGATCTCGGGCTTGTGCTGGACGAGCCAGCCTTCCTGGATCATGTGGTGGTTCATCTCGTTCTGCACGCACGAGATCGATTCGACGCCGCCCGCGACATACACTTCGCCTTCGCCCGCGATGATCCGCTGCGCGGCCAGCGCGATGGTCTGCAGCCCGGACGAGCAGAAACGGTTCACCGTCATCCCCGGCACCGTCACGGGCAGCCCCGCGCGCAGTGCGATCTGCCGCGCGATGTTCGCGCCGGTCGCGCCTTCGGGGTTCGCGCACCCCATGATCACGTCCTCGACGCGTGCGGGGTCGAGCTTCGCGCGTTCGACAGCGGCCGCGACCGCGTGGCCGCCGAGCGTCGCGCCGTGCGTCATGTTGAACGCACCGCGCCAGGATTTCGCCAGCGGCGTGCGGGCGGTCGATACGATTACGGCTTCGGTCATGCGAGTCTCCTTCGGTCCTGCTTCACCTGAATCGGATGGGGAATTGCGCTACGCCGCCGGGCGCGCGCCCGCGGACGTCACATGCGCGACGCCCGCTGCCTGCATCTGCTGCCATGCGTGGGCGAGCGACCCGTTCAGGTCGATCGCGCGGCACGCATCGTTGATCACCGCGGCTTCGAAACCGGCCGCGCGCGCATCGAGCGCCGACCACGCGACGCAATAGTCGGTCGCGAGCCCGCAGCACCACACACGCTTCGCGCCGAGCTCGCGCAGATAGCCCGCGAGCCCGGTGCGCGTCGTGCGGTCGGCTTCGACGAACGCGGAGTAGCTGTCGACCTGCGCGTCGCCGCCCTTGCGGATCACGAGCCGCGCATGCGGGATATCGAGATCGCGATGCAACGCCGCGCCGTCGGTGTCCTGCACGCAGTGCACGGGCCACAGCACCTGCTCGCCGTACGGCAGCGCGAGCGTGGAGAACGGTTCGCGGCCCGGGTGATTCGCCGCGAACGACACGTGCTCGCGCAGGTGCCAGTCCTGCGTCAGCACGACCTGGTCGAAGCGTTGCGCGAGCGCATTGATCACCGGCACGACCGCGTCGCCGTCGGGCACCGCGAGCGCGCCGCCCGGCATGAAGTCGTATTGCACGTCGATCACGAGCAGGACGTCGTCGGTGCGTTTCATTGCGTTTCTCCGGGTGTGCGTGGCGCCGCGATCCGGCGCGTCAGCCGTTGAACCCGCGGCCGGCCTTCGCGAGTTCCGCGATCGACGGTGCGAGTTGCCATGCGTCGCCGTTCGGTGCCGCCGCATAGCGGCGAATCGCGCGCTCGACGTTGTAGAGGCCGACCACGTCCGCGTACAACATCGGGCCGCCGCGCCACAGCGGGAAGCCATAGCCGGTCAGGTAGACCATGTCGATGTCGGACGCCTTCGACGCGATCTTCTCCTCGAGGATCTTCGCGCCTTCGTTGACGAGCGCGAACACGAGCCGTTCGACGATCTCGTCGTCGCCGATCTTGCGACGCTCGACACCGCGCTCCTTCGAATACGCGACGACCATCTCGTCGACGAGCGACGACGGCTTCGCCTTGCGATCGCCCGGCACGTAGTCGTACCAGCCGGCGCCCGTCTTCTGGCCGAAGCGGCCCTGTTCGCACAGGCGGTCGGCGATCTTCGAGTAGTGGAGCTCGGGCTGCTCGACGTAGCGGCGCTTGCGGATTGCCCAGCCGATGTCGTTGCCGGCGAGGTCGCTCATCCGGAACGGTCCCATCGCGAAACCGAATTTCTCGATCGCACGATCGACCTGCGCGGGCAGCGCGCCTTCCTCGAGCATGAAGAGCGCCTGGCGGATGTACTGCTCGATCATCCGGTTGCCGATGAAGCCGTCGCACACGCCCGACACGACCGCCGTCTTGCGGATCTTCTTCGCGACGGCCATCACGGTGGCGAGCACGTCCTTCGCGGTCTGCGCGCCGCGCACGACCTCGAGCAGCTTCATCACGTTCGCCGGGCTGAAGAAGTGCATGCCGACGACGTCCTGCGGACGCTTCGTGAACGCCGCGATCTTGTCGACGTCGAGCGTCGACGTGTTCGACGCGAGGATCGCGCCCGCTTTCGCGACTTCGTCGAGCTTCTTGAACACCTGCTCCTTCACGCCGAGTTCCTCGAACACGGCCTCGACGATCAGGTCGGCGTCCTTCAGATCGTCATAGGACAGCGTAGGCGTGATCAGCGCCATGCGTGCGTCGAGCTTCTCCTGCGAGAGCTTGCCCTTCTTCACCTGCGCATCGTAGTTCTTGCGGATCGTCGCAACGCCGCGCTCGAGCGCTTCCGGTTTCGTCTCGAGCAGCGTGACGGGCAGCCCCGCGTTGACGAAGTTCATCGCGATCCCGCCGCCCATCGTGCCCGCGCCGATCACGCCGACGCGGCGGATCTCGCGCAGCGGCGTATCGGCCGGCACGTCGGGAATCTTGCTCGCGGCACGCTCGCCGAAGAACGCGTGCCGCAGCGCGCGGCTTTCCGGCGTCATCATCAGCGCGACGAAACCCTCGCGCTCGGCCACGCTGCCCTTGTCGAAGCCGTGCAGCACGCCGGCCTCGATCGCGTCGATGCACTTGTGCGGCGCGGGGAAATTCGGGGCGGCAGCCTTCGCGGAATTGCGCGCGAACTGGATGAAGCCGGCGGCGTTCTCATGGACAATCTTGCGATCGCGCACACGCGGATGCGGCCCCTTCTGCGCGCCGACCTTGCGGGCGAATGCGACGGCCGCGCCGAGCAGGTCGCCATCGGCCATTTCATCGAACAGCCCGCTCTTCGCCAGCTGCTCCGACGGCACGGGTGCGCCCGACACGATCATGTTCAGCGCGGTTTCGAGCCCCACCGCACGCGGCAGGCGCTGCGTGCCGCCCGCGCCCGGCAGCAGGCCGAGCTTCACTTCGGGCAGCGCGACCTGCGCGCCCGGTGCCGCGACGCGATAGTGCGCGCCGAGCGCGAGCTCGAGGCCACCGCCCATCACGACGCTGTGCAGCGCCGCGACGACGGGCTTCGCGCTCGTCTCCACCGCGCGGATCACGGTGTGCAGCGTCGGCTCCTGCAGCGCCTTCGGCGTATTGAATTCGGTGATGTCGGCGCCGCCCGAGAATGCGCGTCCCGCGCCGGTCAGCACGATGGCTGTCACCGACGGGTCCTGCGCGGCGCGATCGAGCGCGTCCATGACGCCCTGACGGGTCGACAGGCCGAGCCCGTTGACGGGCGGATTGTTGAGCGTAAGGACGGCCACGCCGTCGCGAGTCGAGTAATCCACTGCCATCTGCCTGCCTCCATGCATCGCGCGCCGGGGTGGCTGCGCTTCATTGTGCGCGGTCGAACAGCCGCATGTCCTGATGAACGGAGGCAGCATACAACGAAAAAGCACGGTCGTTCAATTTGAATTTTGTTCCCGATGCCGGTCGCCCGATCCGGGGACGGATCGGGCGACCGGCTCACGAGCCGCTTCCGGCCCGGACTCGAGTTACGGCTCGCAGACCGCCGTCGGCAACACGTAGTCGCGGAACGTCTCGCGCAGCTTCAGCTTCTGCAGCTTGCCGGTCGCGGTGTGCGGCAGCGATTCGACGAACACGACGTCGTCGGGAATCCACCATTTCGCGACCTTGCCTTCGTAGAACGCGAGCAGCGCGTCGCGGCTCAGGTTCGCCCCTTCGCGCGGCACCACGACGAGCAGCGGGCGCTCGGTCCATTTCGGGTGCGCACAGGCGATGCAGGCGGCCTCGGCCACGCCCGGGTGCGCGATCGCGACGTTCTCGATGTCGATCGAGCTGATCCACTCGCCGCCCGACTTGATCACGTCCTTGCTACGATCGGTGATCTGCAGGAAGCCGTCGGGGTCGATCGTCGCGACGTCACCGGTCGGGAACCAGCCGTCCGACAGCGGCGACGATTCGCCGCGAAAGTAGTGATCGATCACCCACGGGCCACGCACCTGCAGTTCGCCGAACGCGACGCCGTCCCACGGCAGTTCGCGGCCGTCCTCGCCGACGATCCGTATGTCGACGCCGCAGATCACGCGCCCCTGCTTCTCGAGCAGCTTGCGCTGCGCGTCGAGCGGCCGCTGCGACTGCGCCCAGTTGAGCTTCGCGAGCGTGCCGAGCGGCGACAGTTCGGTCATGCCCCATGCGTGAATCACGCGCACGCCGTATTCGTCCTCGAAGGTGCGCAGCATCGCGGGCGGGCACGCGGAGCCGCCGATCACCGTGCGGTTCAGCGTCGAGAAGCGCACGCCGGCCTCGCGCATGTAGTTGAGCAGGCCGAGCCACACGGTCGGCACGCCCGCGGAAAACGTCACGCGCTCGGTCTCCATCAGCTGGTACAGCGATTTTCCGTCGAGATCCTTGCCGGGCAGCACCAGCTTGCCGCCCGTGAGCGGCACCGCGTACGGCAGCCCCCATGCGTTGACGTGGAACATCGGCACGACGGGCAGCACGGCGTCCATCGCGGACAGGTTCATCGCGTCGGGCAGCGCGGCGCCGTACGCGTGCAGCACGGTCGAACGGTGCGAATACAGCACGCCCTTCGGGTTGCCGGTCGTGCCCGACGTGTAGCAGAGCCCCGACGCCTGCTGCTCGTCGAGGCGCGGCCAGTCGTAGCGGCCATCCTCCGCTTCGACGAGCGTTTCGTAGCAGAGGAACGGTGTCGTGCCGGACGGCAGGTGCGCGGCGTCCGTCATCGCGACCCAGCCCTTCACGTGCGGGCATTGCGGCGCAATGGCCTCGACGAGCGGCGCGAAATTGATGTCGAAGAAGACGTAGCGGTCTTCCGCATGATTGACGATGTACGCGATCTGCTCGGGGAACAGGCGCGGGTTGATCGTGTGGCACACGGCACCCATCCCGCCGATCCCGTAATAGGCTTCCAGATGCCGGTAGCCGTTCCACGCCAGCGTGCCGACGCGATCGCCGGCTTCGACGCCGAGCCGCGTGAGCGCCTGCGCCAGTTGCTTCGCGCGGCGTTCGCAATCGCGGTACGTGTAGCGATGCAGGTCGCCTTCCACGCGCTTCGACACGATCTCCGTATCGCCGGCGTGCCGCGCGGCATGCGAAATCAGCGAGGACACCAGCAACGGCATGTCCATCATCTGGCCCAGCAACGGCTTACCCATCGTCTTGTTCTCCGTGAGGATGCGAATCGGTGCCTCTGCGGCGCGCCCGTCAGCGGCCCCGGACGGGCGTGGCGCACGGTGCGCGGACCACCATGCGGGCGGCGCGGCGCCGCCTTACAATATCGGCTTACCCAGAGGCGCTCAACATGTCGTTTTCCCGAAGCGCAGCCGATCCGGCTGACACCCTCCCCGACCTCGCCGCCACGCTCGGCGAGCCCGCCACTGGCGCGTTCGTCACGCTCGGCGACGCGTTTCATACGCGGCTGCCGGCCGCGCCGCTTGCCGCGCCGTATGTCGTCGGCTTTTCCGACGAAGTCGCGCAACTGCTCGACCTGCCGCCATCGATCGCCGCGCAGCCCGGCTTCGCCGAGCTGTTCGCCGGCAATCCGACGCGCGACTGGCCCGCGCACGCGATGCCGTATGCGGCGGTGTATTCCGGCCACCAGTTCGGCGTGTGGGCCGGCCAGCTCGGCGACGGCCGCGCGCTGACGATCGGCGAGCGCACCGGCACGGACGGCCGCCGCTACGAGCTGCAGCTGAAAGGCAGCGGCCGCACGCCTTACTCGCGGATGGGTGACGGCCGCGCGGTGCTGCGCTCGTCGATCCGCGAATTCCTGTGCTCGGAAGCGATGCATCACCTCGGCATCCCGACCACGCGCGCACTGACGGTGATCGGCTCCGACCAGCCGGTGGTGCGCGAGGAGATCGAGACGTCGGCCGTCGTCACGCGCGTGTCGGAGAGCTTCGTGCGCTTCGGCCACTTCGAGCACTTCTTCTCGAACGATCGCCCCGACCTGCTGCGCCAGCTCGCCGATCACGTGATCGATCGCTTCTATCCGGATTGCCGCCACGCCGACGATCCGTACCTCGCGCTGCTCGAGGCCGCGACGCTGCGCACGGCCGACCTCGTCGCACAGTGGCAGGCCGTCGGTTTCTGCCACGGCGTGATGAACACCGACAACATGTCGATCCTCGGCGTGACGATCGACTACGGCCCGTTCGGCTTCGTCGATGCGTTCGACGCGAACCACATCTGCAACCACTCGGATACGAGCGGCCGCTACGCATATCGGATGCAGCCGCGCATCGCGCACTGGAACTGCTATTGCCTCGCGCAGGCGCTGCTGCCGCTGATCGGCCTGCAGCACGGCATCGCCGACGACGATGCGCGCGCCGAGCGTGCGGTGGAGGACGCGCAGGCCGTGCTCGCAAAATTTCCGGAACGTTTCGGCCCCGCGCTCGAACGTGCGATGCGCGCGAAGCTCGGCCTGGCGCTCGAACGCGAGAACGATGCCGAGCTCGCCAACAAGCTGCTCGAGACGATGCATGCGAGCCACGCGGATTTCACGCTGACGTTCCGCCGGCTCGCGCAGATCTCGAAGCACGACGCGAGCCGCGACGCGCCCGTGCGCGACCTGTTCATCGACCGCGACGCGTTCGATGCGTGGGCGAACCTCTACCGCGCGCGGCTGTCCGAGGAAACACGCGACGACGCGGCACGTGCCGCCGCGATGAATCGCGCGAACCCGAAATACGTGTTGCGCAACCATCTGGCCGAAGTCGCGATCCGGCGCGCGAAGGAGAAGGATTTTTCGGAGGTCGAGCGGCTCGCGCAGATCCTGCGCCGCCCGTTCGACGAACAACCGGAGCATGAAGCGTACGCGGCGTTGCCGCCCGACTGGGCCGGGTCGCTCGAAGTGAGCTGCTCGTCCTGAGCCCCGACCCGCGCGACTCGACCGACCGATCAGGAGAACCCCACATGTCCCACGATTCCGACGACAAGACCTTCCCGTACCAGAAGGACGACGCCGAGCTGCGCCGCCGGCTCACGCCGATGCAGTACGAAGTCACGCAGCATGCGGCAACCGAGCGCGCCTTCACCGGCGAATACACCGACACCGAAGACGACGGCATCTACAAATGCGTCGTCTGCAGCACGCCGCTGTTCGAATCCGGCGCCAAGTTCCACTCGGGCTGCGGCTGGCCCAGCTACTTCAAGCCGCTCAACGGCGAGGTGATCGACGAAAAGGTCGACTACTCGCACGGGATGGTGCGCGTCGAGGTGCGCTGCAACCACTGCGGCGCGCATCTCGGCCACGTCTTCGAGGACGGCCCGCGCGACAAGACCGGTTTGCGGTACTGCATCAATTCGGCTGCGTTAAACTTCGAGTCCCGACCCGAAAACGAATGAGCGGCGCCGGGCGGATCCGCGGGGCGCCCCTCGCGCCGCCGCCCCGATCCGCTCCGGCGGTGCCTGGCGGGTCCCTACAACGGTGAAAGGCCGCGCAAGCGGCCTTTCACGCAGCTGCGAGCGCCATGAAATTCCTGTTCGATCTGTTTCCGATCATCCTGTTTTTTGCCGCCTTCAAGGTCTGGGGCATCTTTACCGCCACCGCCGTCGCGATCGTCGCGACGCTGGCCCAGGTCGCCTGGGTTGCCTTCCGGCACCGGAAGGTCGACACGATGCTGTGGGTCAGCCTTGGCGTGATCGTCGTTTTCGGTGGCGCCACCCTCGTCCTGCATGACGAGAAATTCATTCAATGGAAACCGACTGTGCTGTACTGGCTGTTTGCGATCGGGCTGCTCGCCGCGCGCTATGCGTTCGGCAACAACCTGATCGAGAAGATGATGGGCAAGCAGCTCACGCTGCCGCACCCCGTGTGGGACAAGCTGAACGTCGCCTGGGCGCTGTTCTTCGCGGTGCTCGGTGTCGCGAACCTGTACGTGGTGCACAACTTCACCGAATCGCAATGGGTGAACTTCAAGCTGTTCGGCACGACGGGCGCGATGGTCGTATTCATCATCCTGCAGAGCCTGTGGCTCACGAAATACCTGAAGGACGAGTGACATGACGGACGCCTTTCTCCACGCGTCGCCCGACGAACGCATCGCGCTGATCGAAGCGCGCCTCACCGCCGCGCTCGCCCCGCTGTCGCTCACCGTGCGCGACGACAGCGCGCAGCACGCGGGCCACGCCGGCGCGTCCGCCGGCGGCCATTTCACGGTCACGATCGTGTCGGCCGCCTTCACGGGCAAGCCGCGCGTCGCGCGGCACCGGCTGGTGTATGATGCGCTCGCTGATGCGATGCAGCGCGGCATTCACGCGCTCGCGATCGTGGCTTACACGCCCGAAGAATTCAACGAATCTTCAATCTAGTCTCATTAGGAATTCCCGATGATCCTGAAATCCCCCCGCCTGTGGGTCGCGGCGGCTGCTTTTGCAGCGGCACCGGCATTTGCCCAGAACATCGCCGTCGTCAACGGCACGCCGATTCCGAAGTCGCGCGCCGACGCGATGGTGGCTCAGCTCGTCCAGCAAGGCCAGACCGACAGCCCGCAACTGCAGCAGGCCGTCCGCCAGGAACTCGTGAACCGCGAAATCCTGATGCAGGAAGCGATCCGTGAAGGCATCCCGAACCGTCCGGACGTGAAGGCGCAGGTCGCCGTCGCGCAGCAGACCGTCGTGCTGCGCTCGATGATCGAGAGCTTCCTGAAGAAGAACCAGCCGACCGACGCCGAAGTGAAGGCGCGCTACGACGACCTCGTCAAGGGCGCCGGCGGCAATCGCGAATACCACCTGCACCACATCCTCGTCAGCGACGAGCAGCAGGCGAAGGACCTGATCGCGAAGATCAAGGCCGGCGCGAAGTTCGAGGATCTCGCGAAGCAGTTCTCGAAGGATCCGGGTTCGGGCAAGAACGGCGGCGATCTCGACTGGTCCGACCCGAAGGCGTACGTGCCGGAATTCGCGGCGGCCGCGCAGAAGCTGCAGAAAGGCCAGATGACCGACACGCCGGTGAAGACGCAGTTCGGCTGGCACATCATCCGCGTCGACGACATCCGCGACATCGCCCCGCCGCCGCTCGAGCAGGTGAAGCAGCAGATCGCGCAGCAGCTCGTGCAGCAGAAGTTGCAGGCGTTCGAGGAAGGTCTGCGCCAGCAGGCAACGGTCAAGTAACGCCGGCACGCGCCGCACGCGCATCGAAAAGCCGCTCTTCGGAGCGGCTTTTTTATTGCCCGTGACCCGTCCTGAAATAGGTTGACACTTTTTCGCTGACGCGAAGAGGTGCCAAATGGAGCAAGGGATCAAGCGGACGCAGCGGGACTACAGTCTGGCTTTTAAGCTGTCGGTGGTGGCCCAGGT
>NZ_JAIZQO010000024.1:0-37348 GCF_020419725.1 Burkholderia sp. AU38729
CGTTCTACGCGATGCTGCACGCGATCGAGCGGATGGGGATGAAGGCGATCGAGGTGGCGACGCATCCGGAATACGGAATCGACATCGCGGCATTGGCCGCGATCGCGAAGTCGCAGCCGATCGCCGCGTGCATGGTGATGCCGAACTTCCAGAACCCGCTCGGCTTCCAGATGCCGGACGAGCGCAAGCGCGAGCTGGTCGAGTTCGCGACGAAGACCGGGATGCCGCTGATCGAGAACGGCGTGTACAACGAGCTGTATTTCGGCGATGCGCATCCGAGTTCGCTGAAGTCGTATGACCGCAGCGGGATCGTGCTGCACTGCTCGTCGTTCTCGAAGAGCCTGACGGCCGCGTACCGGATCGGCTGGGCGTTGCCGGGCCGCTATCGTGACCAGGTCGAGAAGCTGAAATTCCTGAACACGCTCGCGACGCCGTCGCTGCCGCAGCTCGCGATTGCCGAGTTTCTCGAACGCGACGGCTACGAGCATCACCTGCGGCGCCTGCGCAAGGCGTATGCGCAGCAGGCGAACCTGATGCGCGCGATGGTGTCGCGGTTCTTTCCGGAGGGCACGCGCATCTCGAGCCCGGCGGGCGGGTACGTGCTGTGGGTCGAGCTGCCCGCGCAGATCGATGCGATGCGGCTTTACCAGCTCGCGCTGGAGCAGGGGATCACGATCGGGCCCGGCTACATGTTCTCGATCACGGACAGCTACCGGAACTTCATCCGGCTGAACTACAGCAGCCCGTGGTCGCCGGAGATCGAGCAGGCGGTGATCACGGTCGGGAAGCTGGCGGCGGCGTGCATGCGGTAGAAGGGGGCGTTCTTGCCTGGCGCCGTCCGGCGTAACCCGGACGGCGCCAGGCGTCAGCGATTGAGCTCCTCGAGCCGCACGCCATTGGTCCTCGGGCCGAACGCGCCGATGACGACGACCACGACGAGCATGAACACGGTGATCCCGGTGAACACGCCGGGCACGCCGAAATCCTTCAGCAGCGCCGCGATGATGAAGCCCGACATCATCGCGCCGGCGCGGCTGGCCGAATACGCGATGCCGCTCGCGCGGGAGCGCACCTCGGTCGGGAACAGCTCGCACTGGTACGCGTGATAGGCGACGGAGATCGTCTGCCCGGCGAGGCTGATCAGCACGCCGAATACGATGAGCGGCACGACGGTCCTGACCTGCGCGAACGCGAGCCCGCAGACGATCACGGCGAGCGCGCCGCCGACGATCAGGTGCTTGCGCTGGATCCGGTCCGCAAAGCGCATCGCGAGCAACGGCCCGGCCGGCAGCGCGAACGCGATGACGAACGCGTACAGCAGGCTCTTCGTGACGGTGATGCCCTGGCCGATCAACAGTGTCGGCACCCAGTTCGCGAATCCGTAGTAGCCGATGGCCTGGCAGAAGTTGAACACGACGAGCATCAGCAGACGGGTGCGATAAGGCGCACGCCACAATGCCGCGAACGCCGCGCGGTGCACTTCAGGCGCTTCGCTTGTCGGCGCGGGCGGCGGCAGCGGCATGCCCGACTCGCGCTCGGCGATCGCTTCCATCCGGCTCACGATCCGCTCGCTTCGTTCGGCATCGCCGTGCGCGGCCAGCCACCGCGGGCTTTCGGGCACCGCACGGCGGATGAACCAGACGATCACGGCGCCGGCCGAGCCGGCCAGCACCACGATGCGCCAGCCGTCGAGCCCGAACACCGTCGCGGGCACGAGCCACCACGACAGGATCGCGGCGACCGGCGCGGCGGCGAACATCACCACCTGGTTGAACGCGATCGCGCGGCCGCGCATCTGCTGCGGGACGAGTTCGGTCACGTAGGTGTCGATCGTGACGATCTCCAGCCCGACGCCGATGCCGGTGATGAAACGCCACAACAGCACGCCTTCGGGCGTCGTCTGGAACGCCATGATGGCCGAGCCGATCGAGTACCACAGCAGCGAGTACGTGAAGACGGCGCGGCGCCCGTAGCGGTCCGGCATCCAGCCGAAGCCGAACGTGCCGGCGAACAGCCCCGCGAAGGTCGCCGCGATGAAGGCGGCGATGCCGGTGAAGCCGAAGAATGCCTGCGTGGTGGTCTGCAACAGGCCGCTCTTGGCCATGCCCGGTGCGATGTAGCCGGTGAAGATCAGGTCGTAGACTTCGAAGAAGCCGCCGAGGGAGATCAGCAACACGAGCATCCACTGGTGCCGGGTGATCGGCAGCCGGTCCATGCGCGCGGAGATGTCCGCGCCGGCGCGGATGCCGGCGCGTACCTGCGGCGTATCGAGCGGGGCGCCGCCCGCGGTGACGGTCTGATGCATGGGTTGTCTCCTGATCTTCTGACCGGCGGCATGCTTCTTCGAGCTGCCTGCCTTGATAACGGTTATAGACGCACGCGGCGTGCACGGGGTGCCGGATTCATGGCGGCGCGCGACCGCGCCTGAATCGACGCCCGCAACCTGCTGCCGGGCCTTCGGCGGCTGCCGCTCATGCGACCGCGCGGCGTGTCAGCCGAGCCAGCACTTCCTGCGTGTGCTCGCCGACGCGCGCGAGCGCCTGGCGCACGCCGGGCCGTCGCCCGCCCATCGTGATCGGCAGCAGCACGACATCGGTCGTGCGCCCGTCGTCGGTTTGCATCGGCACCAGCCCGCCGCTCGCTTTCAGGTGCGGATCGTCGAGCAGTTGTTCGGGACGGACGATCGGCGCATACGGAATGCCGGCCGCTTCGAGTTTCGGCGACAACTCGGCGGCGCGATGGTCCTTCAGGATCGCGCCGAGCCGTTCGAGCAACCGCGGACGCACGGCGACCCGCTGCGCGTTGGTCGCGAAATCCGGTTCGGCGGCGAGCCCGGGGCACGCGAGCACGTCGCACAGCGTGACGAACTGCCGGTCGCTGACCGCGCCGATGAACAGCTGTTCGCCGTCCGCGAGCGTGAACACGTCGTAGACGCTCCACGCGGACACGCGCGCCGGCATCGGCGGCGGCGGTTCATGCGTCATCGCGTATTGCTGCATGTGCTGCGCGCACAGAAACACGCAGTTCTCGAACAGCGCACTCTGCACTTCCTGCCCGCGGCCGGTGCGTTCGCGTTCGCGCAGCGCGGCGAGCACGCCGATCGCACCGAACATGCCGCCCATGATGTCGTTGACCGACGTACCGGCGCGCAGCGGCCGGCCGACCGGTCCCGTCATGTAGGACAACCCGCCCATCATCTGCACGACTTCGTCGAGCGCGAGACGCCGGTCGTACGGGCCGGGCAGGAAGCCCTTGTGCGTCACGTAGACGAGCGCCGGGTAGCGGGCCGACAGCGTGTCGTAGTCGAGGCCGAGCGTCGCCATCAGGCCGGGGCGGAAATTCTCGAGCATCACGTCGCAGGTGCCGATCAGTTCGACCGCGGCCTGCTTGCCCTCGGGCGTATGGAGGTCGAGCACGACGCTCTTCTTGTTGCGGTTGAACGAACGGAAGAAGCCGATGCCGAGGCCGGGCAGGTTGCGCGTCTTGTCTCCGCCGGGCGGCTCGATCTTGATCACTTCGGCGCCGAGATCGGCGAGGATCATCCCGCACGTCGGCCCCATGACCATGTGCGTGAATTCGATGACGCGAATGCCGTCGAGTGGAAGTCGGGTGTCGTGGTTCATGATGGATTCAGACGGTGGTGGTGGCGGCGTGGGTGGCCGGCAGGCCCGCGCGCCACAGCGCGCCGTGCAGCGTTTCGCCGTCCAGCCAGCGCGCGACCTTCGCGCGCAGCGTAAGCAGCGCGGCAATGTCGATGCCGGTCTCGATTCCCATGTCGGCAAGCATGAACGCGAGGTCTTCGCTCGATGCGTTGCCGCTCGCGCCCGGCGCATGCGGACAGCCGCCGATGCCGGCGAGCGTCGCGTCGAAGCGGGTGACGCCCGTTTCGAGCGCCGCGTACACATTCGCGAGCGCGAGGCCGCGGGTGTCGTGAAAATGGCCGCACCAGAAGCGCTCGCCGGCGGCGGCGCGCGCCTTGCCGAACAGTTCGCCGACGGCGGCCGGTCCCGCGTAGCCGACCGTATCGGCGATGCTCACGCGGTCGGCGCCGGCATCGAGCAGCGCATGCAGGTAACGCAGCACCTCCGACTGCGCGACGCGGCCCTGGATCGTGCAGCCGAACGCGGTGCCGATGCCGCCTTCGATCAGCGTCTTCGAGCCGGCCGCGTCGCGCGCGGCGCGGATGCGCGCCACCTCGGCGACGACTTCGTCGGGCGTCTTGCGCAGGTTCGCGATGCTGTGGGCGCGGCTCGCCGAGAGCGGCACCAGCATCAGGTCGGCGCCCGCGTCGAGCGCGTGTTCCGCGCCCTTGAGGTTCGGCACCAGCACCGACACGCGCAGGCCGGGCAGCGTCTTCGCATACGCCACGAGCTCGGCCGTATCGGCCAGTTGCGGGAGCAGGCGCGCCGGCACGAACGATCCGACCTCGATTTCGCGCTGGCCGGCCGCATACGCGTCGCCGATCCACTCGATCTTCCGTTTCGTCGGAAGAATGCGCGGGATGCTTTGCAGCCCGTCGCGCAAGCCGACTTCGCGTATGACTGCATGCTGGGGGAACGACCGCATGTCGCTTGTCTCCGTTGATTTCACCCGTGTCGATGCACCGGCGTCGTGCTAACTTTAGACATTCCTGATGGACATTAAAGCGGTATTTCGGAACCGCCATGTTTCCGGAATGGAATGCCTGATTGCCTGATTGCCTGGAGACGGCGGATGCGTGACATCGACCTGAAAACGCTGCGGCTGCTGGTGGCCGTGTGCGATCACCGCAACATGGCGCGGGCGGCGGAGGCGGTTCATATCGAGCCGTCGGCGATCAGCAAGCGCATCGCGCAACTCGAAAGCGACCTGGGCGTGCCGCTGCTCACGCGATCGCGGCGCGGCGTCGAGCCGACGGCCGCGGGCAATGCGCTGCTCGAGCACGCGCGTAGCGTGCTCTTCACGATGGAGCGCATCGCGAGCGATGTCGCCGCGTTCGGCGGCGGGCTGAAGGGGCGTGTGAGCATCTGCGCGTCGGCATCGGCGATCGCGGAAGCACTGCTCGACGACATCTCGTCGTTCATGCGCGAACCGGCCAACGAGAACATCCGGGTCGACGTGGAAGAGCGGCTGTCGTCCGAACTCGT
Organism: Burkholderia sp. AU38729; assembly: GCF_020419725.1. Taxonomy (NCBI): domain Bacteria; kingdom Pseudomonadati; phylum Pseudomonadota; class Betaproteobacteria; order Burkholderiales; family Burkholderiaceae; genus Burkholderia; species Burkholderia sp. AU38729. The sequence continues at coordinate 5,127 of NZ_JAIZQO010000024.1, forward strand.
GCGGCAGTTACGTGAGGGCGCGGCGAGCGTGGGCGTGTGCTGGGACAACGTCGATCTTCAAGGTTTGCAGCATCGGCCGTATCGGCAGGACCGGCTGGCGCTGGCCGTGCATCGCGATCATCCGCTCGCGAACGAGCCGTCGCTGCGCTTCGAGCAGACGCTGGGCTACGAGCATGTCGGCCTGCTGCCGACGACCGCCGTTCACACGCTGCTGCAGCGCGCGGCTGCCGATGCCGGCACGACCGTGTCGTATCGCGTGATCGTGTCGGGTTTCGATGCCGCGTTTCGCGTCGTAGCGGCCGGGCTCGGGATCAGTGTCGTGCCGATGGAAGTGGCCGACACGTATCGGCCGGTGTTCGGCATCAAGGTGATCCCGCTCGTCGATGCGTGGGCGAAGCGCCGGTTCGTCGTTTGTTTCAGGAGCTTCGACGCGCTGCAACCGGCCGCGCAGCGGATGGTCGACTATCTGTCGAGCCGGGCCGCGATGCCGGCCGCGAGCGGCTGATACGCAGCGTCGATGCGTGTGACCTGCAACGGGCAATCGATGTCGCGCCGGGTTCCTTCCGGCTCGTCGTGACCTCAGCCGCCCGTCACCGGCGGGAAAAACGCCACCTCGCTGTCCTCCCGCACGACGAATCCCCCCGTCACCATCTCGAGATTCACGGCGGCCCGCACGGGCCGGTCCGTCCGCAGCGCTTCCGCGCTGCGCGCGTCGCGTGCGGCCAGCGTGTCGCGCAGCGCGTCGACGGTGAGTTCGCGCGCATCGATCTCGACGGTTTCCTCGTCGAGATCGAGTTGCTCGCGAATGCTTGCAAAGTATTTGATCGTCAGTTTCATCGCGATGTCTTGAAAGGAATCACTCGGCGGAATCGGAACACGCGCAGCGCATACGTTCAGCCCCAGCGCCGCATCGCCTGGTCGTCGTGCGCTTTCGCCTCGACCCAGCCGGACACACCGTCGTGGCGGATCTCCTTCTTCCAGAACGGCGCATGGGTCTTCAGGAAGTCCATCAGGAATTCGCACGCGTCGAACGCGGCGCCGCGATGCGCGGCGGCCACCACGACCAGCACGACCGTCTGGCCGAGCGGAATGCGCCCGACGCGATGCACGATCCTGATCGTTTCGAGCTGCCAGCGCGCGCTGGCTTCCTCGACGATGCTCCACAGCGCCTGTTCGGTCATCGTCGGATAGTGCTCGACCTCGAGCGCGATCACGTCATCGACATCGCCTTCGTTGCGCACGACGCCGAGGAAATTCACGACCGCACCGACATTCGGATTGCGAACGATCGGCGCGAGCTCGGCGCCGGCATCGATCGATGCGTACTGCACGCGCACTTCGAAGCCCGCCGCAATCGACGGTGGCGGTTCGGGATGCGGGTCGGTCGCGTTGTCGGGCGCGGGGCTGCCCGCGTGCAACGGATCGTCCGGCAGCCCGGCACGGGATTCGGTGAAGCTCGTCATGACGATTCTCCTGTAGGCGGTGCGGCCTGGGGCGCGCGGCGGCCCCTCAGCCGCCGACCAGCGACATGCGCACGGTCGGATAGGTCTTGCCCGGCGCGCGGGCAGGCCGTGCGGCCCGGCGCTCGGAATAGCGGTCGTCGCGGTGCGTCCAGCGCTCGCGCACGGCGGCGGCGAGGTCGGCGCTCGACGCTGCGTCGTCGAGCCACGGCCGCAGGTCGGTGCCTTGCGTCGCGAACAGGCACGTGTAGAGCTGCCCGTCGGCCGACACGCGGGCGCGCGAGCAGGTGCCGCAGAACGGATGCGACACGCTCGCGATGAAGCCGACTTCGCCCGCGCCGTCGATGTGCGCGCAACGAATCGCGGTCGCATCGTGCGCCGGTTCGCCGACGAGCACGAGCGGATAGTGTTCGTCGATCAGTTCGCGCATCCGCGCGGCCGGCACGACCTTGTCGCCGGACCAGAAGCTCGCGCCGCCGACGTCCATGTATTCGATGAAGCGCACGGCCACGCCGGTGTGCCGGAAGTGCCGCACGAGCGGCAGGATCTGGTCGTCGTTCGCGCCGCGCTCGATCACCGCGTTGACCTTGACCGGCGCGAGCCCGGCCGCCTGCGCGGCCTCGATGCCGGCCAGCACGCGCGACACGGGTACGTCGGTGTCGCTCATCCGGCGGAACAGCGCGTCGTCGAGCGCATCGAGGCTGACCGTCACGCGCGACAGGCCCGCGTCGCGCAGCGTGCGCGCCTTCGCGGCCAGCAGCGAGCCGTTGGTCGTCAGCGCGATCTCGACGGGCTTGCCGTCGACGGTCGTCAGCGCGGCGAGACGTTCGATCAACGCTTCGAGGTTGCGGCGCAGCAGCGGCTCGCCGCCGGTGATGCGGATCTTCTCGACGCCGAGCGACGTGAACGCACGGGCGATCTTTTCGAGTTGCGCGAACGACAGCCGCTCGGACGACGGCATGAACGCATAGTCGGCGCCGAAGCTTTCGCGCGGCATGCAGTAGCCGCAGCGGAAATTGCATTGATCGATCACGGACAGGCGCAGGTCGCGCAGCGGGCGGCCGAGCGTGTCGGTCGTGCGGGGGAAAGCGCCGGGCGATGCGCCGCCGGACAGTGCGGCAGCGGCCGGCGCGGCGGAAACGATGGCATTCACGATCGGTTCGTCTGCCTGCAAGAAGTAAGCGGTGGGGCGTTGCCGGTCGGCCGTGCGTGTGCGGATGGGCAGGCGCACGGCGCGTGACGAGCCTCATCGTGAGGATAGTCCGCGGGGTTTTCGCGGCAGGGACACAATCGCGCCCGAATTGCAGGGATACAGTTCGCCGGCCGGCCGGCGTGGCCGGCGCGGCGGCGAATGCCGTGAATCGGGCGGGTGAGCGGCGTCGCGCTCATGCGAGCCAGTGCGCGAATTCGTAATACGGTACCGCGTCGCCGCACGCGATGCGCTGCCCGGCCGGCAGCCGCGCCAGCCCGCTCGCCTGCACGAGCGACTGCAGCGTGCCGGCGCCTTGCTGGCGCAACGTGTCGAGCGCGGGCGTGCCGTCGAGGCCGACGGTGCAGTGCACGCGCACGAAGCGCTCGCGCTGCGGATCCGGTTCGAAGTCGGCGTCGATCGGCAGCGACGGCACGATCGGCAGGCGTGCGTGGCGCCCCTGCAGGCGCCGGATCAGCGGTGCGACGAACAGCGCGAACGCGGTCATCGCGGCCCCCGGATTGCCGGGCAGCAACACCACCGGCCGCGTGTCGAGCCGGGCGAGTGCAACCGGCTTGCCCGGCTTCATTCGCACGCCGGCGACGATGAACGACGCGCCGAGCGCGTCCAGCGCGGGGCGCAGCAGATCCTTGTCGCCGACCGACGCGCCGCCGACGCAGATCACCAGGTCGCAGCCCGCGTGCAGATCGCGCAGCGCGCGATCGACGGCGGCCGCGGTGTCGGCTGCATGCAGGCGCATCGCGACCTCGGCCCCGGTTCCCGTGACCAGCGCGGCGAGCATCGGCGCATTGCTGTTGTAAATCTGTTGCGGCGCACGCGGCTGCCCGCACGCGACGAGCTCGTCGCCGGTCGTCAGGATGCCGACGCGCAGCGCCGGGCGCACGTCGACGCGCGCGAACCCCTGCGCGGCGGCCACGCCGACGTGCATCGGGCCCATGCGCACGCCGGCCGGCACGAGCCGGTCGCCGGCGCGCACTTCCTCGCCCTGGCGGCGGATGTGCGAGCCGCTGCGCTGCGGCGCGTCGAACGCGACCCAGCCGTCCCGCTCGCGTGCGTGTTCCTGCATCACGACGGTGTCCGCGCCGGGCGGAATCACGCTGCCGGTGAAGATGCGTGCGGCCGTGCGCGGGGCCAGCGGTGCCGGCGTGTCGCCCGCATAGCAGCGCTGCGCGACGTGCAGCGGCTCGCCGTGCGCGAGATCCGCGTGACGCACGGCGTAGCCGTCCATCGCGCTCTGGTCGGCCGGCGGCTGGTCGAGCACGGCGATGAGCGGCGCGGCCAGCACGTGGCCGGCGGCTTCCGCGACCGGGACGGACGTGGTGGCGCCGAGCGGCGCGAACGCAGTGGCGAAATGCTGCTGCGCGGTGTCGAAATCGGTCAGGGGTTTCATCGGGAGCGAGCCGGATGCGCTTGAGCGAGCGCGGGTTGATCGGGTTGAGAGGGTTGAGCGGCGTCGGGCGACACGTACTCGACGAAGCCGTCGTTGCGGCAGAAGCCGACCAGCCGCACACCGGCTTCACGGGCGACGTCGATCGCGAGCGAGGTCGGCGCCGAGATCGTCGCGATCATCGGGATGCCGACCCGCGCGGCTTTGCGCACCAGTTCGTAGCTTGCGCGGCTCGACAGGAACACGAAGCCGTCGTGCAGGTTCGCGCGGCGCCGCGCGAGCCGGCCGATCAGCTTGTCGAGCGCGTTGTGGCGGCCGACGTCCTCGAACACGTCGAGCACGTCGCCGTCGCGGTTGCACCAGGCGGCCGCATGGATGCCGCCCGTCTCGCGCATCAGCGTCTGGTGGGCCGGCAACGCGCGCGCGGCACGTTCGATCGCAGGTGCGCCGATACCGGCGGCCGTGCCGGCGGCGGCGATGCGCGGCGGGTGCAGGTCGAGCTGCGCGATGCTTTCGATCCCGCAGACGCCGCAGCCGGTGCGGCCGGCCAGCGCGCGCCGGTGCGCCTTCATCGCCATGAACGCCTGCTGCGACACGGTCAGCCGCACTTCGGCGCTGCCGGCACGGCATTCGCTTTCGATGTCGAAGACGTCCGATGCGCGTTCGACGATCCCTTCGCTCAGCGCGAAGCCGAGGCCGAACACGTCGAGGTCGATCGGCGTCGCCATCATGACCGTGTGCGCAATGTCGTTGAACACGAGTGCAACCGGCGTTTCGTCGACGACGCTGTCGACGGTGTCGCGCGCTTCGCCGGCACGGTGACGCGTCACCTGACACGCGGTGCTGCCGGTCGGAGCGTCGCGGCGGATGCAGGACTCCATGCGGTTTTCTCCAGGGGGATCGGCCGGCGGGCCGGCCGGGTCGGGCGGGTACGCCGGACCAGGGGAATCGAGAGGCTGCCGGGCGGCGCGGCCGAGGGGGCGCGCCGTCGCTTCGGGCAGGCGTTTCATGGGATGTTAAGGGGGATGACAGGCGCGCCGGATGTACAGCGCTGCGATGCGGAAAGCAGTACAGCTGACCATCCCGCAGGCACGAAATGTGTTTTCCGTGCACACATCTTCGGCGGCGTAAGCAGCACAGTTTCAACGCACGTTCGAACGATTGCGAGTATCGTTGCAAACGCGATATCGTCATTCACGCTTCGATGCCATGCGAGTGACCGTTTGTGTTCGCATGTGTTGTCGCCAAGCCGTCGCGCGATTTCCTGCTTCGAGCGTACGTCCTCACAACCACGAGCAAATTACGGTCATGGAAATCTTCGATGCGTTCCATCTCGCCCGCTTGCAATTCGCGTTCACGGTGTCGTTCCACATCGTGTTTCCCGCGATCAGCATCGGTATGGCGAGCTTCCTGGCAGTGCTGGAATGGCGCTACCTCGTCACCGGCGATGCCGCCTACAAATCCATGTTCCAGTTCTGGTCGAAGATCTTCGCGATCGGCTTCGGGATGGGCGTGGTCTCCGGCGTCGTGATGGCGTACGAGTTCGGCACCAACTGGGCCGGCTTCTCGCGTGTCGCGGGCAACATCACGGGCCCGCTCCTCACGTATGAAGTGCTGACGGCGTTCTTCCTCGAAGCCGGCTTCCTCGGCGTGATGCTGTTCGGCTGGCAGCGCGTGAGCCCCCGCGCACACTTCTTCGCGACGCTGATGGTCGCGGTCGGCACGCTGATCTCGACGTTCTGGATCCTCGCGTCGAACAGCTTCATGCAGACGCCGCAGGGCTACAAGATCGAGAACGGCCTCGTCGTGCCGGTCGACTGGTTCAAGATCGTCTTCAACCCGTCGTTCCCGTACCGACTCGTGCACATGACGATCGCGGCGTTCATCGTCGCGGGCTTCATCGTCGCCGCGTGCGGCGCGTGGCACCTGCTCAAGGGGCGCCGCGACGAGCCGGTGAAGCGCAGCTTCTCGATGGCGCTGTGGATGCTGCTGGTGCTCGCGCCGATCCAGATCGTCGTCGGCGATGCGCACGGGCTGAACACGCGCGAATACCAGCCGGCCAAGATCGCGGCGATCGAGGGGCTGTGGGAAACCGAGAAGGGCGGCACTGCGCTGAACCTGTTCGGGTTGCCCGACATGCAGGCCGAAACCACACGCTATGCGATCCAGGTGCCGCACCTCGGCAGCCTGATCCTCACGCACAGCTGGGACGGCGAGATTCGCGGGCTGAAGGAATTCCCGCCGCAGGACCGCCCGTATTCGCCGATCGTGTTCTGGACGTTCCGGATCATGGCGGGCCTCGGGATGCTGATGCTGCTCACCGCACTGCTCGGGCTGCTGCTGAGAAAGGGCGGGCGCCTGTATGAAACGCGCTGGTTCCAGTGGTTCGTCGTATGCATGGGGCCGTCGGGCATCCTCGCGCTGCTGGCCGGCTGGATCACCACCGAGGTCGGGCGGCAGCCCTGGACCGTGTACGGCGTGCTGCGCACCGTCGATTCGGTCGCGCCGCTCAGCGCGCAGCAGGTCGGCGTGTCGCTGCTGATCTTCGTGGTCGTGTATTTCCTGGTGTTCGGAACGGGTATCTATTACATGATGAAACTGATGAAGCGCGGGCCGGCTGCCCAGGCCGGGTATATCGAGCTGCACCGGCATCCGGGGCTGCGCAAGAGCGCGCTGTCCACGCCGCTGAACGTCACCGAAGCGGAGTAAGCCATGCACATCGATCTTCCTGTCATTTGGGCCGCGATCATCGGCCTCGGCGTATTCATCTACGTGATGCTGGACGGCTTCGATCTCGGCATCGGCCTGCTGTTTCCGTTCTTCGATGCGAAGGCCGAGCGCCAGGTGATGCTCGACACCGTCGCACCGGTGTGGGACGGCAACGAGACGTTCCTGGTGCTCGGCGGCGCGGGGCTCTACGGCGCGTTCCCGGTCGTGTATTCGACGCTGCTGCCGGCGAACTACCTGCCGCTGGTGCTTATGCTGGTCGGGCTGATCTTCCGCGGGGCGGCGTTCGAGCTGCGCGCGAAGGCCACGCGCACGCAACACATGTGGGATCTCGCATTCATCGGCGGCTCGGCGCTGGCCGCGTTCTGCCAGGGGATCGTGCTCGGTTCGCTGCTGCAGGGCATCAAGATCGAGAACAACCAGTTCGCGGGCGGGCCGTTCGACTGGCTGTCGCCGTTCAGCCTGCTGTGCGGGATCGGCGTGCTCGTCACGTATGCGACGCTCGGCTGCGGCTGGCTGATCCTGAAGGTCGACGGTGAACTGCAGCGCAAGATGCGCCTCCTGATGAAGCCGCTCGCGGGCGTGCTGCTCGCCGTGATGGGCGTGGTCAGCCTGTGGACCGTGATCGGGCTGCCGGCCGTCGCGCATCGCTGGTTCGGCAGCGGCAACCTCGGCTGGTTCCTGCCGGTGCCGGTGCTCGTCGTCGCCTGCGTGTGGGGCATCTTCCACACTGTGAAGCGCGAGCACGAGGCCACGCCGTTCCTGCTGACGCTCGCGCTCGTGTTCCTCGGCTACACGGGGCTCGTGATCAGTATCTGGCCGAACATCGTGCCGCCGTCGCTGTCGATCTGGGATGCGTCGTCGAGCCACTCGAGCCAGCTGTTCGCGCTCGTCGGCACCGTGATCGTGCTGCCGATCATCCTCGTGTACAACGCGATGCAGTACCGCGTGTTCCGCGGCAAGGTGCGCGAGGGCGATATCGGTTATCACTGAGCGGCCATCCTGAGCGGCCATCGCTGAACGCCGCATGAGGTGACGGGCAGGGCGGGCGCGGGCGTATCATCACGCGCAGCGCGTTGCCCGGCCCGCCATTCACCCGGCACCGGCCCGCCACGCGCGGGCCGTTGCGCATCGGGCGCCGGCGCGCCGCTTGATGCATTCCCTGCAGTCGAGAAAACACCATGATCGTCCGACCACAACAAAACTGGCTCAGGATGCTGTTCGTCTGGAACGGCTCCGTGCTGCAATCGATCATTCCGCAGCTCGTGTTCATGGCGGTCGTCAGCACGCTGGCGGTCTTCACGAACGGGCGCATCTTCGGCGAGAAGATCCCCCTCAACACCGCGCCGTTCACGCTGTTCGGGCTCGCGCTCGCGATCTTTCTCGGGTTTCGCAACAGCGCGAGCTTCGAGCGTTTCAAGGAGGCGCGCCATCTGTGGGGCAACCTGCTGATCGCGGCGCGTACGCTGACGTCGCAGTTCAATCGCTACCTGCCCGACAGCGTGAGCGACGCCGAGCGCAACCGGCTGGCCGACCTGCTGATCGCGCTCACCTATGCGCTCAAGCATCAGCTTCGTCATACCGATCCGACCGCGGACCTGCAGCGCATTCTCGGTGCGGACCACACGGCCGAGCTGGGCGGCAAATGCTTCAAGCCCGTCGCGATCCTCGATGAGCTGCGCGGCGACATCGTCCGCGCGCTGGGCCGTGCGCCCGGTAGCGATGCGACCTGCTGGATGTTCGAGGCGCAGCTCGACGAGGTCGGCAAATCGGTCGGTGGTTGCGAACGCATCCTGTCGACGCCGATCCCGTTCTCGTACAGCGTGCTGCTGCATCGCACCGTGTATGCGTATTGCGTGCTGCTGCCGTTCGGCCTCGTCGATTCGACGGAGTTCTTCACGCCGCTGATCTGCGTGTTCATCTCGTACACGCTGATCGCGCTCGAAGCGATCGCGAGCGAGGTGGCCGAGCCGTTCGGCCTCGCGCCGAACGCGCTGGCGCTCGATGCGATGACGCGCACGATCGAGCGGTCGGTGCTCGAACTGGGCGACCGCCCGCTGCCGGAGGAATTCGTGCCGGCGTCGACGTACCAGATCACGTAAGCGGCGGCACGTCGCGGCGCCGCATCGATTTCGGGCCGGCGCCGGGCGGCAGGGTCGGGCGAGTCGTGCGTTTCCCGCATGATCCCGACCGCGATGCGGTGATCGACGACGACTTCGACGGCTACCTGTGCACGCTGATCGACAACGGTGATGCATTTGTCATCGATTTCGGCGAAGAATAGTGGCAGGGCGGTAGCTGCCGCGACAGGAGCGATTGACATGCGAATCTACGTGACGAGTATCTTTGTCGACGACCAGGACACGGCGTTGGCGTTCTATACCGACAAGCTCGGGTTCAAGCTGAAGAACAACGTGCCGGTGGGCGAGACCCGCTGGCTGACGGTCGTGTCGAAGGACCAGCCGGACGGCACCGAGCTGCTGCTCGAGCCGAGCCACCATCGCGGGGTCGGGCCTTACAAGCAGGCGCTGTACGAGGACGGCATTCCGGCGGCATCGTTCCAGGTCGACGATCTCGATGCGGAGTTCGCGCGGCTCACGGATCTCGGCGTGCGCTTCACGCTGGAGCCGATGGATGCCGGGCCCGTGCGTGTCGCGATCATCGACGATACGTGCGGGAACTTGATTCAGCTGATGCAAATGAAGTGACGTAACACGCCGCGAGCGGGGCGCTCAGTGCACCGCGACCGGCGGCGCATCGTGCATCCAGCTGCGCTCCTGCGTGCGGCTCCGGATGCGCCATCCGCGTTCGTTTTGTACCGGCAGGTCGCGAGTGGACCAGCGGCCGCTCCGCCGTCGGCTCGGATAGCCGCTCGAGCGACGGTGGCGGAGGCGCAGAATCGCCCACGAGCAGCAGGGTGACTCCGGTGCGAAATGCCCCGCTCAGGTAGACTCGTGTGCCCTTCAACGGAGTAGATGCGATGCAACTGCTTGATCACGTGTCAATCAGCGTGCCGGATATCGATCTGGCGCGCCCGTTCTACGATGCCATCATGGCCGCGCTCGGCGCAGCCAAGGTTTATGACCGGCCGACCGCGCTCGGCTATGGCGAACGTTGCAATGCGAACGACACCGCATCGACTTTCCTGGCGGTCTATCTGGATCCCGCTGAAATCGGCGCGAGCAAGCGGCACTGGTGCTTCAAGGCCGCGAGCCGCGCGCAGGTGGATGCGTTTTTCGAAGCCGGCCTGGCGACGGGCGGGCGGTCCGACGGTGAACCCGGCTTGCGGCCGCATTACCACGGTGACTACTACGGCGCGTTTCTCGTCGACCCGGCCGGCAATCGGGTCGAGGCGGTGTGCAATGCGTCCGTGCCGGCGCAGGCATCGTGATGAAGGTGCGGTTCACTCGACACTCGCTCGCTCGATCGCTCGCGCACGTGACGCGGTGAACGCCACGCGCCGGCTCGATACCGACCGGCGCGCAAAGCGCGTTCGCGCACGCGCCGCCTGCGTCGCTCAATCGAAGTAATTCAACCCCATCGCGCCCTTCACCTCGGCGAGCGTCGCGCCGGCCACGTCGCGAGCGTGCATCGTGCCGCGCTTCAGGATCGCCATCACTTCGGCCTTGTCGGCCTCGAATTCGCGACGGCGTGCGCGGATCGGCTCGATCAACGCCTGCAGCCGCTCGTTCAGCACGCGCTTGACGACGCTGTCGCCGAGCCCGCCGCGACGGTAGTGCGCCTTCAGCTCGTCGACCTTCTGCACGTCGGGTTCGAACGCATCGAGGAACGTGAACACGACGTTGCCCTCGACCTGGCCGGGATCGCTCACGCGCAGGTGGTTCGGGTCCGTGTACATGTCCTTCACCGCTTGCGTGATCTCGTCCGGCGTCGAGCCGAGCGTGATCGCGTTGCCGAGCGACTTGCTCATCTTCGCCTTGCCGTCGATCCCCGGCAGCCGCGTGACCGCCGACAGCACGGCCTCGCATTCGACCAGCACCGGCTGCTCGACGGTCGCGTTGAAGCGGCGCACGAGTTCGTTGGTCTGCTCGATCATCGGCAACTGGTCGTCGCCGACCGGCACGTGCGTCGCCTTGAACGCGGTGATGTCGGCCGCCTGGCTCACCGGGTAGGTCAGGAAGCCGGCCGGGATGTCGCGCTCGAAACCGCGCAGGCGGATCTCTTCCTTGATGGTCGGATTGCGTTCGAGGCGCGCGACCGTGACGAGGTTCAGCAGGTATTGCGTCAGCTCGGCGAGCTCGGGCACCTGCGATTGCACGACGATCGTCGAGATCGCCGGATCGATGCCGACCGCGAGATAGTCGAGCGCGACTTCGATCACGTTCTCGGTGACGCGCTGGCGGCGGCCCATGTTGTCGGTCAGCGCCTGCGTGTCGGCGAGCAACAGGAACTGCTTCGCTTCGTGCTGCATCTGCACGCGCGCGCGCAGCGAGCCGATGTAATGGCCGAGGTGCAGCGGGCCGGTCGTGCGGTCGCCGGTGAGGATGGTCGGTCGGGTCGGGTGGGTCATGTTGGTCGTGGCTCCAGGTTATCGAAGCCGCCAGCCATGGTGTCTGCGTAGAAACGCAAATGCCGCCATCGCTGGCGGCATCACGTTTGGGACATGCAAAAGGAAACGGGCCGCCTGGGTCAGGCGCGCCACCAGCAATGCACGTTCGGCGAGGCGGTTCGGGTTTCCATCGCGTGAGTATAGCGTAGTGCGGGGTTGGATGGCCGGGCGCGTCAGCGGATCACCGACTCCATCGCGAGGTACGCGGTTTCGGCCGACGGCCACAGCAGGTACAGCAGGCCGGCCATCAGCAGCAGCGCGCCGGCGCGCGCCAGCGGCGTGCGGTCTTTGTGGTGCGGGGTGCGGGGGGGCTGCTTCGGTTTCTTCATGCTTGCAGGCGCGGGGAGCGCCACTCCAACGGTTGCTGCAACGGGTCGCGCGGGGCGATGCCGTGGTGTTGCGGGGTTCGACGGGGCTGTGGGGTACCGTGTTGCCTGGGCTGGGCGGCAGGGATGGCGGGTCGCGATCCATTAAAAGGGTTCGATCGAATATCCTGTGTCCGCTCTCCATGCCGAGGCGACCGGCATCGTACCAGTTTGGCGGTATGTGCATAGTCAAGAATTGTCGGAGAGGCGTGCGGCCGGCGGCGGCACCTCCGAATCGCTGTGGTTCACAACGCTTGCGGTGCGTAGCGCGCGGAGCCGTCGCCGATGATCGCGACGACGGGCTTCCGGCCTGCCGTCTTGGCCCCGGCGATAGGCCGACCGCCGCTCCCTGACCCGATCCGAGGACGGGACACGAGCTGCATCGAAAATAAACTGCTGCTGATGTTGATCGACGACAGTTTCTTCACGTTGGGAGCGCCGACCGGCTTCCTGCATCCGTCCCATGATGAGCGTGCGACAGGCGTTCGCTTTTCCTGAACAGGCTTCCCGAATCGTGCTGAATCAATTGCGTTCGACTTCCGCCAACCGTATCGGCTTGACCCGATTGGTTTCGGCTTTCCTGTTCATTGCATGCGCAGCCTGCTCGATGAATGATTCTCTTCCGCGAAACATGTCGCTCGACGCTTTCAACCCCCATCGGGATACGTTCGTTTGTGTACACGAAGCCGCTGTCGTTCCGGGAGTCGACCCGGACGCGGATCGCTGGAATCAGCAGGCGATGAAGATGACAAGTGCATTGTTGTGGCCGAACCAGCGCGACTACGTTGGTGCAGTTGCGCTATGGGAGAAGGCTGCCGAGCGCAAGCACTGGAAGGCGATGCTCAACCTGGCGAACGCCTACGCTCAGGGGTTGGGTGTGGATCGCAATACCGAGCGAGCCGTGCAGATCACCGAAGCTGCAATGAAGCTGGGCATCCCCGCAGCTTACGACCTGATGGGCACGGACTACATGAACGGAGTGGGCGTAAAGCAGGATGCCAGTCGTGCCTACGCCTTCTGGCAACTTGCGGCGGACAAGGGCAGCCCCAGCGCCATGGCTTATTTGGGCAGCAAGCTCGATGCAGTCTACGATGATCCGAAATCCGGTTTCTGGGGGAACCGAAAAATTGCGCTCAAAATGCTTGAATGTGGATTCGCCCAGGGTAGCGGCGATGCCGCGTATGCGCTTGGAACGACGCTGGTTGGCTCCGACAAGTCGCTGGACGAGGACAATGCGCGCGCATTCAAGATTCTGCATGAAGGCGTGAAATTCGGTAGCGCCAAAAGTGCTGCATATTTGTTCGGTGCATTCGATGATGGCGATCCGGTAGCCGGTGGCGTGAAGGATCGCGCTCGCGCCGAGCGTTACAGCGTCCTTGCCGATCGCCTGGAACGCGACCCCGACCTGCGTCTGCCGAACCTGGACAAGGTGGTGCCGCTGCCGCCCGCCAAACTGCCCAAGTGGGACGGCAACAAGGAGACGTTGATCGACGCGGCGAAGGCGGTGACGTCTGCGCCGGCAGCGAGTACACGGCTACTTTCGAGGTGACGGCGTGGAAGGTTGCAGGGATGCCGTCGCACAGGCGAGCATGCCACTGCGCAATATCAAAAGGAGGCGCGGCCATCTCTTGTCAGACGAGGCCGCGTTCAAGCTGATCGGGAAAAGTGTGATGACGCGGTTTGCGCTCATTTACCGGAGCGCTTTTGCATCGGAATCAGGGTTTTGACCCGCGTCACACGGAAGTGGCGCGTACGCCAGGCGGCGGTCGTCACTATTCACGATGCTCGCCCTCGCGCTCGTGCTCATGTTCGCGCCACGGATCACGATCACGCGGATGACGATGCCTCCACTCGTCGCGTTCCCAGTAGCGATGGCCGTCCCAGTAGCGGTCGCCGTGCATGCCGATCTCGACCGATACACTGGCCTCCGGGGCGCGCTCTCGCTCCTCGACCCTCGGTTGCGGTGCACCGTAGCCTTGCGCGAAGGCCGTGCTGGTCGCGGCGAGTGCACCGCCTGCCACGAGGGTCGCCAGAATGCGACGCGTTGCAATTGTCAGGGGTTTCATCGAGCCGTCCTCCATTGAATGCCGACCACGAGTCACGCGCATGATTCGTTCCCGTATGGCGCGGCAGATGCCTCGCTCGCCATGTCGACCTGCCGCCGCGTCACCTCGCAGCGAGTGCCGACGCAGCGTCGGAACGCATGATGTCTCCGTCTGGAGGCGTCCCTGATCCCCCAGCTTTTTTCTCGTCAACAACCACAAAAAACATCATTTCGCCCACGCCGGGCTGTCAGCAGAATGTCTCCATTCCCACTCGCGCGACGACACGAGCATCCGAGCCTCGCAGCGAGCCGCACCTCAAGGAGACAGCCGTGGCAGTCGAAACAACTTCAATCGATACGCTCGTCGTGGGCGCCGGTCAGGCCGGCGTGGCCATGAGCGAGCACCTGGGCAAGCTGGGCGTACCGCATCTCGTGCTGGAGCGCAGCCGTATTGCCGAGCGCTGGCGCACGGGTCGCTGGGATTCGCTGGTCGCGAACGGCCCCGCGTGGCACGACCGTTTCCCCGGCCTCGAATTCGACGGCCTCGATCCCGATGCGTTCGCAACGAAAGACCAGGTCGCCGACTACTTCGAAGCGTACGCGCGCAAGTTCAACGCGCCGATCCGTACCGGCGTCGAGGTGAAGCAGGTCGTGCGCAATGCCGGCAAGCCGGGTTTCATCGTCGAGACATCCGACGGCACGATCGAGGCGAACCGCGTGGTCGTCGCGACCGGGCCGTTCCAGCGCCCGGTGATTCCGCCGATCGCGCCGGACGACGCACGCCTCGTGCAGATTCATTCCGCCGACTATCGCAACCCGGCGCAGCTTCCGGACGGCGCGGTGCTGGTGGTCGGCGCGGGGTCGTCGGGCGTGCAGATCGCCGACGAGCTGCAGCGCGCGGGCCGCCAGGTGTACCTGTCGGTCGGCCCGCACGATCGGCCGCCGCGTGCGTATCGCGGTCGCGATTTCTGCTGGTGGCTCGGCGTGCTCGGCGAATGGGACAAGGAAGTCGCGACGCCCGGCCGCGAACACGTGACGATCGCAGTGAGCGGCGCGCGCGGCGGCCATACGGTGGATTTCCGCAAGCTCGCGAACCAGGGCGTGACGCTCGTCGGACTGACGAAGTCGTTCGACGGCGGCGTGGTCACGTTCGAGCGCGATCTCGCGATCAACCTCGCACGCGGCGACGAAAACTACCTGTCGCTGCTCGACGCGGCCGACGCCTATGCGGCCCGCAACGGCCTCGACCTGCCGGAAGAACCGGAAGCCCGCCGCATCCTGCCGAATCCCGATTGCGTCGCGCATCCGATCCTCGCGCTCGACCTTGCCGGCGCGGGCGTCACGTCGATCGTCTGGGCGACCGGCTACGCGGTCGACTACGGCTGGCTGAAGGTCGACGCGTTCGCCGACAACGGCAAGCCGCAGCACCAGCGCGGCGTGTCGAAGGAGCCGGGCATCTATTTCCTCGGGCTGCCGTGGCTGTCGCGGCGCGGCTCCAGCTTCATCTGGGGCGTGTGGCACGACGCGCGGCACATCGCCGATCACATCGCGATCCAGCGCACCTACCTCGAGTATCACGACGCGTCGCAGCGCCGCTCGACCGCGCAAGCGGAGCAGGACGTTGCCGTGCCTCATGCCGACACGCAGCCGCTCGCCGACGCGGTGAACTGACCGAACCCCCGCCGCCTGCCGCACCGCGTCTGCTTCCGGTGCGGCGGCGTGCCCCCTGACGACTGAAGGATTCCGATGAGCCAACCCACCCATACCCGTATCCGCATGTTCAACACGAAGGATACCTACCCGAACCAGACGCTCGACAACGACCTGTGCCAGGCCGTGCGGGCGGGCAACACCGTCTACGTGCGCGGCCAGGTCGGCACCGATTTCGACGGCAAACTGATCGGCCTCGGCGATCCGCGCGCGCAGGCCGAGCAGGCGATGAAGAACGTCAAGCAGCTGCTGGAGGAAGCCGGCAGCGACCTTACGCACATCGTGAAGACGACGACTTACCTGATCGACCCGCGCTATCGCGAGCCCGTGTACCAGGAAGTCGGCAAGTGGCTGAAGGGCGTGTATCCGATCTCGACGGGGCTCGTCGTGTCGGCGCTCGGCCAGCCGCAGTGGCTGATGGAAATCGACGTGATCGCCGTGATCCCGGACAACTGGCAACCGAACCGCGCGTAGGAGGCGACATGACTTTCTCCATCGTCGGGCGTTGCCCGGAGACGGGCCAGCTCGGCATCGCGATCAGCTCGTCGAGCATCGCGGTGGGTGCGCGCTGCCCGTGGGTGCGCGCGGGCGTCGGCGCCGTCGCGACGCAGAACATCACGCTGCCGGCGCTGGGGCCCCAGATCCTCGACTTGATCGAGCACGAGCAGCTCGCGCCCGCCGCGGCGCTCGACCGTGCGCTCAGCGCGAACGGCTGGAGCCAGTACCGGCAGGTCACGGTGATCGACGGGCAGGGGCAGACGGCCTGCTTCACCGGCAAGGAGGCGCTCGGCACGCATCACGCGGTGCAGGGCGAACAATGCGTGGCGGCGGGCAACCTGCTGGCCGCGCCGGCCGTGATCGACGCGATGGCGCGCGCCTTCGAACAGGCGCCCGGCCTGCTCGCCGATCGCCTGCTGGCCGCGCTGCGCGCGGCGATGGCCGCAGGCGGCGAGGCAGGGCCGGTGCATTCGGCCGCGCTGAAGGTGGCCGGCGACGTGACCTGGCCGATCGTCGACCTGCGCGTCGACTGGGCCGAGGCCGATCCGATCGGGCAGCTCGATGCGCTGTGGCACGCGTATCGGCCGCAGATGCAGGACTACCAGACGCGCGCGCTGAATCCCACCGCCGCGCCGAGCTACGGAGTGCCGGGCGATGAATGACACGTCGAGCCGCGCGCTGCTGGAACGGCTGATCGGTTTCGCGACGGTCAGCCGCGAGTCGAACCTCGAGATGATCACGTTCATCCGCGACTATCTCGCGGGCTTCGGCGTCGAAAGCGAACTGTTCTACAACGCGGAGCGCACGAAGGCGAGCCTGTACGCGACGATCGGGCCGCACGATCGCGGCGGCATCGCGCTGTCGGGCCATACCGACGTGGTGCCGGTCGACGGGCAGGCGTGGACGGTCGAGCCGTTCCGGCTCACCGAGCGCGATGGCCGCCTGTACGGCCGCGGTACGGCCGACATGAAGGGCTTCATCGCGTCGGTGCTCGCGGCCGTGCCGGCGTTTGTCGCCCGTCCGCTGAGCATGCCCGTGCATCTCGCGTTCTCGTACGACGAGGAAGTCGGCTGCCTCGGCGTGCGGCCGATGCTCGATGCACTGGCCGCGCGCGCGCACCGGCCGCGCCTGTGCCTGATCGGCGAGCCGACCGAGCTGAAGCCGGTGCTCGGTCACAAGGGCAAGCTCGCGATGCGCTGTCATGTCAAGGGCGCTGCTTGTCACTCGGCGTACGCGCCGTCGGGCGTCAACGCGATCGACTATGCAGCTAAGCTGATCGGCCGGCTCGGCGAGATCGGCGCGGCGCTCGCGCGGCCGGAACGGCACGACGCGCGATTCGATCCGCCGTTCTCGACCGTGCAGACCGGGCTGATCAAGGGCGGCCGCGCGCTGAACATCGTGCCGGCCGAATGCGAGTTCGATTTCGAGGTGCGCGCGCTGCCGGATTTCGATGCGCACGACGTGCCGAGGAAGTTGCAGGACTATGCGGAATCCGAACTGTTGCCGAGGATGCGCGCGGTGCAGGCCGATACCGACATTCAACTGCAGCCGCTCGGTGCCTATCCGGGGCTCGCGACCGCGCCGGACAGCGAGGCCGCCCGCCTGCTCGCGATGCTGTGCGGCTCCGATGCCTTCGGCACGGTGGCGTTCGGCACCGAGGGCGGGCTATATGGCGAGGCCGGCATTCCGACCGTGGTGTGCGGGCCCGGCAGCATGGACCAAGGGCACAAGCCCGACGAGTTCGTCACGCTCGATCAGCTTCACGACTGCGACGCGATGCTGGGGCGGCTGGCCACCCATCTCTCCGCAGCCGCCTGACGCGGTGCGCCTGACCGACACGCACGCACCGCCTCCCGCGGCGCGTGCGCTTTCGTGTTCCTTCAGGTTCCTTATCGCGCCGCTTCCGCGACGATCTGCGCGAGCCGCTCGCGGCAGAAATCGACGAACGACTGCGCCTGCTTCGTGAGTTGCCCGCGCTTCAGCCGCGCGCTCACGAGCCCCGACGGGCTCACCGTTTCGCTGAGGCCGATCGTCACGACGCGCTGGCCGTCGTACGTGTATTCGGAATGCGGGCGCGTGACGAGCAGCGAGAAGCCGAACCCCTGGCCGACCATCCCGCGCACCATCTCGATCGACGGCGATCCGAACACGATGTTCGGCGTGAGCCCGAGTTCGTGAAAGAGGCTGACGAAATACGTGCGGCTCGGCTGCACGTCGAGCAGGATCATCGGCTCGACGCAGAGGTCGCGCAATGAAACGTGCGTCTGGCCCGCGAACCGGTGATTTTCCGGCAGCAGCACGTACGGCTGCTGCGGCGGCATCAGCGGCTCGGTCTCGATCGTGCCGTCGAGATCGTGGTCGTACATCAGCGCGAGATCGAACGTGCCCGACGTCAGGCCCTGCACGAGTTCCTGCTGGTCGCCGTCGCGCAGCCGGATGTTCACGCCCGGGTAGCGCTCGCGAAAGCCCGCGATCAGTTGCGGCAGATAGAGCGGCGCGACCGTCTCGAAGCAGCCGATGTCGATCTGCCCGGTGATCACGTCGTTGTCGGCGAGCGCGTTCTGTTCGAATTCGTGCGCGATGCGCAGCAGCTCCTGCGCCTTCCGGTAGAAGCGCGTGCCGCTCGGCGTGAGCGACACGCCCTGCGCGTGATGGCGGATGAACAGCTTCACGCCGAAGCTTTCCTCCAGACCCTTGATCGCGCTGGAGATCGACGGCTGCGCGATGAACAGCTGGCGCGACGCCTCGGCGACGCTGCCGGATTCCACCGTCGTCACGAAGTATTTCAGTTGCCGCAAAGTGTAGTGAGCCACAAGCACCTCTGATGCACGGCCCCGGCGTGCCGCCGCGGGCGCAATCTGTCCATGGTTTGCGTAGCACCTTACCTGAAAGCCCCCCGGCGCCGAAATGTCCGCTGCAGAGCTTTTTCGTATGTCCCGGAAATATTTTTAGTATTTTCCGGTCGCGCGGGTCGTGGCGCACCATCGTCTCCAACCTGGATCAAGAAGCAAACGAAGCGGCCGCGCACGCACCGGCGGGACATGGCATCCGCCCCCGCATGCGTATCGTCCGCTTCGTTCGATGCCGCCGCGCGTGCACGCGGCGCGTCGTCGCTCGCGTATCCGGACCCGATTGCAGGCGCGCCCCCAACGCGCGCCGGCTGACACGGCAAGCGCGCATCGCCGCGCAGGACAGGAGACATCACCATGACGAACGTGGACCGCAACGCGTCCCCGATGATAGAGAAGCACACGATCGGCTACGTGCCGCCCGCGGAGCGCCACGGCAAGGTGCGCGACCTGTTCACGCTCTGGTTCGGCGGCAACATCGCGCCGCTGCCGATCGTGACCGGCGCACTCGGCGTGCAGCTCTTCCACCTGAACCTGATGTGGGGCATCGTCGCGATCGTCGTCGGCCAGGCGGTCGGCGGCGTGCTGATGGCGCTGCATTCGGCGCAGGGGCCGCAGATGGGCATCCCGCAGATGATCCAGAGCCGCGCGCAGTTCGGCTCGTGGGGCGCGCTGCTGGTGACCGTGATCGCGGCCGTGATGTACGTCGGCTTCTTCGCGTCGAACATCGTGCTGGCCGGCAAGTCGGTGCACGGCATCGCGTCGTCGGTGCCGGTGCCCGTCGGCATCGTGATCGGCGCGGTGGGCTCGGGGCTGATCGGGATCGTCGGCTACCGGTTCATCCACATCCTGAACCGGATCGGCACGTGGGTGCTCGGCATCGGCATCCTGGTCGGCTTCTGGATGATCCTCATGCACGTGACGACCGACGATTTCCTGACGCGCGGCGGCTTCAACTTCGCCGGCTGGCTCGCGACGGTGTCGCTGTCGGCGTTGTGGCAGATCGCATTCGCGCCGTACGTGTCGGACTATTCGCGCTATCTGCCGGAAAACGTCGGCGTGGCGTCGACGTTCTGGGCGACCTATCTCGGCTGCACGATCGGCTCGACGCTCGCGTTCATCTTCGGCGCGGTCGCGGTGCTCGCGGTGCCCGCCGGCGCGGACGCGATGGATGCGGTCAAGCAGGCCACGGGCCCGCTCGGCCCGCTGATGCTCGTGCTGTTCCTGCTGAGCGTGATCAGCCACAACGCGCTGAATCTGTACGGTGCAGTGCTCGCGGTGATCACGTCGGTGCAGACGTTCGCATACAAGTGGATTCCGACCGCGAAGGCGCGCGCGGTGGTGTCGGTCGTGATCTTCGTCGCGTGCTGCTACGCGGCGATCGGCGCGTCGACGAACTTCGTCGGCAACCTCGTGGATCTCGTGCTCGCGCTGCTCGTCGTGCTGGTGCCGTGGACGGCGATCAACCTGATCGACTTCTACGTGATCCACAAGGGCAAGTACGACATCAAGTCGATCTTCATGGTCGATGGCGGGATCTACGGCCGCTTCAACCCGCAGGCGCTGCTCGCGTATGCGATCGGCATTCTCGTGCAGATTCCGTTCATGAACACGCCGATGTATGCGGGCCCGATTCCCGCGCATCTCGGTGGCGCGGACCTGTCGTGGCTCGTGGGGCTGGTGCTGACGTCGCCGCTGTACTACTGGCTCGCGACGCGCGACAGCGCGTATCGGCGCCGGCAGACGGGCGCGACGATGCCGCCGACGGCGGCGCGGTAACAACGGGGAAGGAAGGGGGCCATCGCATCCGTTCAGACACGGTGGCCCGTGGAGGAAGTCGGGCCGGCTCGCGGTAGCCTGTGCGCCGCGAGCCGGCCCGTCAGTACGTCAGACCACCGCCGAGCGCGCGACGCGCACCGGCACCGACTTGTACGACGGCGTGCCGCTTTCCTTGTCGATGTAGTCGAGCGGCACGAGCACGTTCGCTTCCGGGTAGTACGCGCCGACCGACCCCGGGGCGATGTCGTACTCGATCGCGGTGATCTTCTCGAGGCGCAGCGCGCGACCCGATGCGGTGACCGTCTCGATGTCGACGAGGTCCCCGTGTTCGAGCCCGTACTTGGCGAGGTCGGCGGGGTTCATGAACAGCACGTCGCGCCGGCCGAACACGCCGCGATAGCGGTCGTCGAGCCCGTAGATCGTCGTGTTGTACTGGTCGTGGCTGCGCAGCGTGATCAGCCGCAGCACCTGCTCGGCGCCGAGCACGTCGGCGTCTTCCTTCACGCCCTTGTAGACCGAGAACATCGCCTTGCCGGTCGGCGTCGGCCACACGCGCTCGGTGGGCGGCAGCGGCAGGCGGAAGCCGCCCGGCGTGCGGATGCGCTCGTTGAACGCCTCGAAGCCGGATACCGTTTTGTCGATCAGGTCGCGGATGCGGTCGTAGTCGTCGATCAGGTCGAGCCACGCGACCTTGCTGGCCGGCAGCGTCGCATGCGCGATGCCCGCGACGATCGCCGGCTCCGAGCGCAACTGGTCGGACGCCGGCTTGAGCTTGCCGGCCGACGCGTGAACCATCGACATCGAATCCTCGACGGTGATCGACTGCCGGCCGGTGGCCTGCATGTCGAGCTCGGTGCGGCCGAGCACCGGCAGCACGAAGGTTTCCTTCGCGACCAGCAGGTGCGAGCGGTTCAGCTTGGTGCCGAGATGCACGCTCAGGTCGAGCTTCGCCATCGCCGGGAACGACTGCTCCGGATCGGGCAGTGCGACCGCGAAGTTGCCGCCGAGGCACAGCAGCGCCTTCGCGGTGCCGTCGATCATCGCCTGCATCGCCTGCACGGCGTCGTGCCCGTGATGCGCGGGCGGCGTGAAGCCGCACACGTCCTCGATCTTCTTCAGGAACTCGGCCGACGGCTTCTCGGTGATGCCGACCGTGCGGTTGCCCTGCACGTTCGAGTGGCCGCGCAGCGGGCACACGCCGGCGCCGGGCTTGCCGATGTTGCCGCGCATCAGCAGCAGGTCGGCGATCAGGCGCACGGTTGCGGTGCCCTTGTTGTGCTGCGTGACGCCCATCCCGTACGTGACGATCGTCGCGTTCGACTTCGCGTACGCGAGCGCGACCTGTTCGAGCTGCGCCTGGCTGAGCCCGCTCGCGCGCTCGATGTCGTCCCACGACGTGGCTTCGAGGTCGGCCGAGAACGCGTCGAAGCCGTTGGTGTGCTGCGCGATGAAGTCGCGGTCGAGCACGTTGCCGCGCTCGGCTTCGAGCTGCAGCAGCGCCTTCATGATGCCCTTCAGCGCGGCCGCGTCGCCGCCGGCGTCGACCTGGTAATACGTCGATGCGATGCGGGTCGAGCCGAACGACGCCATCTCGATCATGTCCTGCGGATCGGCGAAGCGTTCGAGCGCGCGCTCGCGCAGCGGGTTGAACACGATGATCGGCACGTTGCGGCGCGCGCACTCGTGCAGCGTGCCCATCATCCGCGGGTGGTTCGTGCCGGGGTTGTGGCCGATCGAGATGATCAGCTCGCAGTGATCGAAATCCTCCAGCGACACGGTGCCCTTGCCGATGCCGATCGACTGCGGCAGGCCGACGCTGGTCGGCTCGTGGCACATGTTCGAGCAGTCGGGGAAATTGTTGGTGCCGAGCTCGCGCGCGAACAGCTGGTACAGGTACGCGGCTTCGTTCGACGCGCGGCCCGACGTATAGAACTCGACCTGGTCGGGCGGCAGCGCGCGCAGCACTTCGCCGATGCGTGCGAACGCGTCGTCCCATTCGATCGCGCGGAACGTGTCGGTCGCGCGGTCGTAGACGAGCGGATGCGTGAGCCGGCCCATGTTCTCCAGCTCGTAGTCCGACATGCGCAGCAGCGACGACACGGTGTTCGCCGCGAAGAACTCGGGCGTCACGCGCTTGGTGGTCGCTTCCCACGTGACGGCCTTCGCGCCGTTCTCGCAGAACTGGAACGTCGACTTGTGTTCCTTGTCGGGCCACGCGCAGCCGGGGCAGTCGAAGCCGTCGGGCTGGTTGGTCCGCATCAGCACGATCGGCGCCTCGATGGTTTCCATTTGCGTGCGCACCGCATCGGCTGTCGCGCGAAGCGCGCCCCAACCACCGGCGGGCCCGTCGTACTTCCTGATGCCTGGCACTTCGCGTCGATTTGTCATGTTGAATCTCCATCAGCCTTACCCGGTGCGGGCGGCTCGGTTTGCGCCGTGTCGCGGCGTGGGGCGGCTCCGCCCGGTGGACGGAGCCGGTCATGCGTGCCCCGGGCGTGCGGGGCATGCTGTTTTTCAGTGCGCGTCCTTCTTCGCGCCGGACGACTTCTTGCCGGACGCTTTCGCGGCTGGCGCGGGCGGCGGTGCGTCGGCGGGCGTGTCGCCCGTCTTCGCATCGTCGCTGGCCTTGGCTGCCTTGCCGTTCGATTTCGCCTTGCCGTCGGCGTCCTTCTTCGCGTCCCGGGTCTCCTTCGCTTCAGGCGCCGCGAGCTTGGTGAACGTCACTTCGTCGCTGGCCTTGTCGTAGTCGACTTCGCATCGGTCGCCCGACTTCAGCCGGTCGGCGAGGATCTCCTTCGCGAGCCGGGTCTCGATGGTCTGGCGGATCTGGCGCTTCAGCTCGCGTGCGCCGAACTCCGGCTGGTAGCCGGCTTCGGTCAGGTGCTCGACGAGCGAATCGCCCATCACGAGCGTGATGTCCTGCGCGGCGGCGGTGCGCACCACGCGGTCGAGCTGGATCTGCACGATCGCGCGGATGTTCTCCTTCGACAGCGCGTGGAAGACGATCACCTCGTCGATCCGGTTCAGGAACTCGGGGCGGAAATGGCCCTTCAGCACCTGCATCAGCTCCTCGCGGATCGCCTTGTCGGTCTTGCGCGCGGCTTCCGGCTGCGTGAGGTTGTCCATGATGATCGCGGCGCCGAGGTTGCTCGTCGCGATGATGATCGTGTTGCTGAAGTCGACCACGCGGCCCTTGCCGTCGGTCAGGCGGCCGTCGTCGAACACCTGCAGCAGCACGTTGTAGACGTCCGGATGCGCCTTCTCGATCTCGTCGAGCAGGATCACGCTGTACGGGCGGCGCCGTACGCGCTCGGTGAGCTGGCCGCCTTCGTCGTAGCCGACGTAGCCGGGCGGCGCGCCGATCAGCCGCGCAACGGCGTGCCGCTCCATGTACTCGGACATGTCGATGCGGATGATCGCCTGTTCGTCGCCGAACACGGTCTCGGCCAGCGCCTTCGCGAGCTCGGTCTTGCCGACGCCCGTCGGCCCGAGGAACAGGAACGTCGCGATCGGCCGGTGCGTCTGGCCGAGCCCCGCGCGCGACAGCCGCACGGCATCGCTGACGGCCACCACCGCGTCGCTCTGGCCGACCACGCGCTCGCGCAGCTGCTCTTCCATCTTCAACAGCTTCTGGCGTTCTTCCTGCGTGAGTTCGGAAACCGGGATGCCGGTGAGGCGCGACACGACCTCGGCCACCGATTCGACCGTCACTTCGAGCGTCTCGGAGCCCGTCTTGCGCTGCCACGCCTCCATCTTCTCGTCCACGGATTTCTGCTTCGCGTTGATCTGCTCCTCGAACTGCTTCGCTTCGTCGAAGCGCTTGCGCGACGTGGCGTAGTCCTGCTCGCGCTTCAGTTGCGCGATCTGCGCTTCGCCTTCCTGGATGTCGACCGGACGCGACGTCGCGCCGATCCGCACGCGCGCGGCGGCCTGGTCGATCAGGTCGATCGCCTTGTCGGGCAGGAAGCGCGACGTGATGTAGCGATCGGCGAATTCCGCGGCCGCGACGAATGCGTCGTCGGCGAACGTGACCTGGTGGTGCGCCTCGAGGCTGTCGCGCAGCCCGCGCAGGATCACGATCGTCTGCTCGACGCTCGGCTCCGGCACGAACACCGGCTGGAAGCGCCGTTCGAGCGCGGCATCCTTCTCGATGTACTTCTGGTATTCGTTGAGCGTCGTCGCGCCGATCAGGCTCAGCTCGCCGCGCGCGAGCGCGGGCTTCAGCACGTTCGCGATGTCGAGGCCGCCTTCGCCGCCGCCCTGGCCGGCACCGACGATCGTGTGCAGTTCGTCGATGAACAGGATCAGTTCGTCCTGCTTCGCCGTGACTTCGTCGATCAGCTGCTTCGCGCGCTCCTCGAACTCGCCGCGATACTTCGCGCCGGCCACCATCGAGTTGATGTTGACTTCGACGAGCCGCTTGTCGCGCAGCACCTCGGGCACGTCGCCGTTGACGATCCGCTGCGCGAGCCCTTCGACGATCGCCGTCTTGCCGACGCCCGGCTCGCCGATCAGCACCGGGTTGTTCTTCTTGCGGCGTGCAAGCACCTCGATCGTGCTCTCGATTTCCTGCGCGCGGCCGAGCACCGGGTCGAGCTTGCCCTGGCGCGCGATCGCGGTGAGGTCGCGGCCGAACTTGTCGAGGTTCGGCGTACCGGTCGGCGCATCGACGCGGCCGTCCTCGGCGCCTTTGCCGACCACCTTCACGACTTTCTGGCGCAGCGCCTCGGGCGTCACGCCGTATTTCTTCAACAGCGTGCCGGCGACGCTGTCCGGCACCGACGCGAGCCCGATCAGCAGGTGCTCGGGGCCGATGTACGAGTGGCCGAGATCGCGCGACGCCTGGAACGCGTACTGCACGGCCTTCTTCACGCGCGGCGAGATCGACAGCTTGTCGAGCGGCGCATCGGGGGCGGCCGTGCCGGTGTGCGCATGCGCGTCGATGTACGACTTGATGTCCTCCGGCGACAGCTTCAGTTCCTTCAGCAGCGCGGCGCACACGTCGGTGTCCGCGAGCGCGAACAGCAGGTGTTCGGAATCGAGCTCGCTGCGGCGCAGCTCGTGCGCCTTCTCGGCCGCGCGCTGCAGCAGCTCCAGCGTCTGCTCGCTGAACGCGTCGGTCGGGTCGACCGATTCGCGCGGAATCTCGGCGGCGAGCGGCGATTCGTCATCGAGCCCGCCGAACAGCGACGACGAGCCGCCACCGCCGAGCAGCGAATCGAACGGGTTCAGCATGCTCTGATGCCGCATCAGCTGACGGAAGTGGTAATCGCAGATCGAGATCGTCTTGCGCTCGCCGTCCTGCATCACGGTTGCGCGCGCGACGGCCGGCCGCGCGTGGCAGATATCGCAAAGTGCGGGCATGGTGGTCTGGCTCCTGTCGGTGAAAGTGGGTCGAAGGGCGAAGTCCCGATGCGGTGCGGCGCTTGGGCGCTACCGACCGCGAACGCACGACACGCGGCACGGCGGCGCGCGGGCGGCACCGGCGCTGTCACGCAGCGCGCGTCGGCGTCGTGCACGGTCGCGGTCAGGGCGGCAAGCGTGCGTGCCGGGAGGAGCCCACGGCATCGCTTCGACTGCGTTCAAAATAGCGAATCGGCGCAGGCTATCCAAGGCACAGTTCCGCCCCGGCCCGGCCGCGAATTGCACCCTCGCATGCGCGCACGCACGGGTGGCAAGGAGTACAGACGGGCGGGCGCACGGCGCCACGGGCGTGCGCGGCGTGCGCAGCGTGGGATGACAGGAAGCGGAAGCGGGCGGCGCGCGAACGGATCGCGGTGCGACATCGGCGCGCAGGGCGCCGGTGATCGGGGGATCAAAGGCAGCGCGGATGGGGAGGCGCGACGGAAGCGCGGCAGGGGGCGCGACACGGGGCGCGTGCCGCGAGCGGCCAAGCGCCACCACGCACGCACCGCGGACGATGCGTGTGGGGCGGCCGCAGGCGAGGGCGGGTTGCACGGTCCGGGCCGGACGCGGCGCAACCGACGCGTGCCGCGATCAGTCCGAGAGGGTCATCGCAAGCCGCTGCCGGGCGATCTGCTTCACGTCCTGTGACAGTGCCGCATTCGGCAGGCCATTGGCCCAGACGGAGAACGAATCCTCGATCAGGTTGCGCGTGTCGGGCGGCAACTCCGCCAGGACCAGCGACAAGACGGTGAACAGCACGGCGGTGTCGCCGGCCTGGCTGCTCGCGTTCGCGTCGACCGCCTGCTTCAGGTGGTCGACCGACGTCTGCAGCGCCTGCAATGCCTCATTCGACTCGCTCATCACACACTCCATGCAAGATGGGTTTGATCGGCGACGAACCTGCGGCCGGCAGTGCGGCCGCTCGCGCGCGACACCCGGCGGGCATCGCGCGCAGGCAACCGCGGTCAGGCCGCCGTGCTGGCCTGCGGCGCCACGGCCACCGATGCTTCGCTCGTGAGCATCAGGAACGTGAACGTTTCGCGCAGGTACAGGCGGACGACCTTGTCGGTATGACTCGTGTAGCCGATCGATACGTCTTCCCCGAGGTGCAGCTCGTAATCGCCGCCGCGCGTGGACAGCACGCAGCCGCCGCTGATCGCCGGCGCCCAGATGATCTCGCCGCTGACGATCCGCTTGATATGGCCGAGGACCGGATAGCCCTGGTCGCGCGCTTCGCTGAGCGCCGTGTACGCATCCGAGCCGAGCACGACCGAGTACGGGCCGTCGACGCCGGCAAGCCGCAGCGCTTCGAGCGCGTCGCTGATCGCGTCGGGATACGCGCTCACATCCGCCGGCAGCGTGAGCTTGCGGTTCGACGTGCCTTCGCGGATGCCGAGAATGCCGGCGGCCCGGTAGCCGTCGAAAATCGCGCCGTCCTCGGCGAACGCGAGCCGCTGCGCGGCGTCCTTCGCCGGTTGCCAGTCGGCGTCGCGCGCGCCGCGCTCGACGCTGTCGATCGCATCGCGGCTTAACTCGAACGGCACCGTCAGCTCGACGATCGTGCGGACTTCGCGCAGCCGCGCATTCACCAGCTCGCGCGGGGCGGCGACGTCGACGAGGTGCCCGGTGCCGACGGCCGACAGTTCGGGGCCTTCGGGGCCGTCGACATCGACGACGCGGCGGCCGGCCACCGAGCGTTTGAACGTGCGTGCCACTTCCTCCTCGATTTGCTCCCAGGCGGAGGACGAGATCGGGGCGAGTTCGCGGTGCAGGTTGTTCATGGGTTTGGGTTGCCTCACGTCAGCGAAAACACTTCAGGGTGGGCCGATCGGCTGACGGACTGCGTCTGAGCCCGGCAGGCCGATCGCGGACGAAAATGCATATTAGCAGGCTCTATTGACACCGCTGCAGCACAAATCGAAACGACACACTGCGGTGGCGCAACTGTTCTGCAATTCACGTGCGGGGAGAGGCGGTGCGCTTGTGCTGAACGCCGCGGCGGATGGCGATACCCGGCTGCGCGCCGGCGCCCGCGTCGCTCGGGCCGGGCTCGATGGCGTGCCGAACCATAGGCGGTCGACGGCCGATCGCGTGTCGCGCATTCTTACGAACATTCATCCGGCAGGGGTTCCGGACGCCGGGGCTCGGCCGCGTTCAGTTGCCGGGGGCCGAGCCCGGATGAATCATAGGCGCAGTCTATTGAAGCTTCGCAACGAGTGGAGGGCATTCATGGCGCGACCATTCGCCTCGCCCGGCGCGGGGTTGGCGCGCCGGACTGCCCTTGGTGATGATGGGCGTTACGACGGCACGCCTTTCAGCGAGCCGATCTTCAACGAGCCGTCGCGATGCGGCGCGGAAGAGGCCGGTTCCGGCTCCGTGGCCTCGGCGGCCGGCGCCGCGCGATCGGCGAGCGCTTCGAGCAGGTCGGCGGACGGCACGAAGAACAGCGAGCCGGTGACCGCGCGGCTGTAATCGAGCAGGCGGTCGTAGTTGCCGGGCGGGCGGCCGACGAACATGTTCTCGAGCATCTGCTCGATCGGCGCCGGCGAACGCGCGTAGCCGATGAAGTAGGTGCCGAATTCGCCCGCGCCCGGGCGCCCGAACGGCATGTTGTCGCGCAGGATCTTCACCTCCTGGCCGCCCTCGTCGAGCGTGGTCAGCGAGCTGTGCGAGCACGACGGCTTCACGTCCGGCGCGAGCTCGATGTCGGCGAGCTTGGTGCGGCCGATGATGCGCTCCTGCGTCTCGACCGCGAGCGCGTTCCAGCCGGCCATGTCGTGCAGGTACTTCTGCACGATCACGTAGCTGCCGCCGGTGAATGCCGCGTCCTCGTCGCCGATCACCGTGAAGTCGACCGCCGCGCGGCCTTCCGGGTTCTCGGTGCCGTCGACGAAGCCGATCATCGCGCGCTGGTCGAAATTGCGGAAGCCGTGCACCTCGTCGACGACCGTGACGGCATCGCCGAGCGCGCCGAGCAGCTGCGTCGCGAGTTCGAAGCACAGGTCCATCGCGTCCGCGCGAATGTGCAGCAGGATGTCGCCCGGCGTCGCGACCGCGACGCGCTGCCCCGCGCCGAATTCGCGGAACGGATGCAGCGCGGCGGGGCGCGGGTTGCCGAACAGCGCATCCCACGCGTCGGCGCCGAAGCCGCACACGCAGGTGAGGTTGC
This sequence comes from Burkholderia sp. AU38729, assembly GCF_020419725.1. Lineage (NCBI taxonomy): Bacteria > Pseudomonadati > Pseudomonadota > Betaproteobacteria > Burkholderiales > Burkholderiaceae > Burkholderia > Burkholderia sp. AU38729. Next base: position 34,301 of record NZ_JAIZQO010000024.1, read on the forward strand.
CGCCCGGCACGCGCTTGCCGACCGAGCGCACGAGCGCGGCGATGTCGCCGCACCATGAGCGGATCGTGTCGGCGTGATCGGCGCCGGGATTGATCGTCGCCACGAGGAAGATCGCGCTGCGCGTGATCGGGCTGTGAACGTTTTGGGGGAGCGGGGGAGGTGTCTGCATCGTGGGCTGCCGGTCAGTCATGTCGGGACGGTAGTGCCGTGGCGCGCGAGGGCGAACGGTTGAACTGTGTCATGCGACTGTTCTCTTTGTGTCACGCGGATGAAGGACGCTGTGCGGGCATCCCGCAACGGGCCGCAGCGGTGGCGGCCGCACGGGGCGCGCGACCTGCCCGCACCGCGTGACGTCGTCGAGCAAGCAATCTAGCAGCTTCGGCCGGTCTTTGGAACACGAATCGCCGAACTGTCATGCGAATCCGTCAAACAGGGCCGGATTTTGGCCGGCGCCCGCGCAGCTGTACTCCTGGCGCATGCGGCGCTGTGCTCTTGAGCGTGCGTGCCGCGTGCAGTAGATTAGGTCCCGCTGCGCCGCCACGAGGAGCGTCATCATGAACCTGCTGGAAGCGATGCGTGTGTATGTCGCGGTGGTCGAGCATGGCGGCCTGTCCGGTGCGGCGTCCGAGCTGCAACTCGACGAAGCGCAGGTGAGCGAACGGATCGACGGTCTCGAACGGTATCTCGGCTGCCGCCTGCTGCTGTGCCGCGATAGCGACGACGTCGCCTGCACCGATGCGGGTGACGCGTTCCACGTGTGCTGCCGCCGGACGCTGTCCGCGGTCGAGCAGGCGACCGGGGCGGCCGGCCCGCACGCGCCCGATATGCCGGATGGGCCGGATCGGCCCGACGCGCACGATACCGTGCATGCCGCCGCGCGCGACGCGACGTTCCCGCCGCCGCCCGGCGCCGCTCATGCCTCAACCCAGCGACTGTCACCTTGAATACGACCTCCATTCCCTGCTCGCCCGCCGAGCGCATCCGCCGCCGCTTCGGCCATTTCCTTCACGCGGCCGAACTGGCCGGACTGATCGTGATCGGGCTCGCGACCGCGTTCGCGATGGCGCAGGAAGCGTGGAAGGTCGTGCTCGCGGGCGAGGTGTCGCTGACCGACCTGCTGCTGATGTTCCTGTATCTCGAAGTGCTCGCGATGGACGTGCGCTACCTGCGGCTCGGCCGCTTGCCCGTACGGTTTCCGCTGTTCATTGCGATGACGTCGCTCGCGCGCGACCTGATACTGCGCGGCGCAACCGACAGCCCCGAGCGGATGCTGATGACGACGGTCGGGATCGTGCTGCTCGCCGTCGGCGTGCTGATCCTGAGTTTCGGCCAGCACCGCTTCCCGGCCGACGTCGCCGATGTCGAGGACGATGCGCAGGCGCGCAGGTAAGCGCGCGGGCGGCCGCATGCATTTTCGCTGTCCCCGCAAGGAGGGAGCTGGATGAGCACACATTCCGTTGAATCGAAGCGGGCGATCGAGCTGCAGCACGCGGCGTCGGACGCCTACCGGCTGGCGCGCGACACGCGCGATGCCGATCCGGCGCTCGCCCGCGCGCCCACCGTCGCCGGGTTGCAGCGAGAGGCTGCGTACGCCTATGCCGACGCGGCGCGTGCACGCGAGGCGGCCATCGGTATCTGAATCGAACCCCGGCGTGCCGCATCGGTTGCGGCGCTGCCACTGACCCTCCAACCGAGCGAGGTATCGCATGACCCAGCAACTGATCGTCGCCGTGTTCGGCAGCGTCGACACGGCTCGCCAGGCCGCGAACGATTTCGAGGCGCTGTCGGAGAAGGACGAGGGATTCCACATCGAGAACGGCGTCGTCGTCGAGAAGGACGCGACCGGCAAGCTCGCGGTCCTCCACGCGGAATCGCGGCCGTTCAAGGGCGGCGTGATCGGCGCGATCGCGGGCGGCTTGCTCGGCCTGCTCGCCGGGCCGCTCGGCGTGGTCACCGGCATGGCGGCCGGCGCGGGCGCCGGCATTCTCGCGGAAGCGGCCGGCAACGCGCTGCTCGACGGCACGTTCGTCGAGACGGTGGCGGCGCGGCTCGTGCCCGGCAGCGTCGCGATCATCCTGGAAGCGAAGGAAGACACGCCGTTCTCGGTCGACAACGTCGTGACCGGATTCGGCGGCAAGGTGTTTCGCCAGTCGCTCGACTGAGCGTGTCGTCGTCGAACCGGAAAGGGAGAACCGCATGCACATCGAACAATCGTACCGGCGCTTCGACATCACGGCGACGCTGTCGCCGCTGCCCGGCCACGGCAACCGCGCGATCGCGAGCGTCGACGTGACGACCGACGATCCGGCCCGCCTCGCCGATCTCGGCACCGGGCAATTCCTGCAGATCCGCAAGTGGGTCGAGTCGAACGACATCGCGTTGCTGACGGTGGTGTTCGACGAGTGCAAGGTCGCGATCGATCACTACGCGGACAACGTCGACGACGCTTGAGCGCACGCGGGGCCCGCGCATCAGCGGGCTTCGCGTGACTGCCGCCCGACGGCGGCCGGCAAACCGCGACGACGCACGCCGGCACCGCGCCCGGCGAATGCTTGCCGCGCGATCGCGCGGGGCCGTTTGCCGTCGCGTTCGAATCTGTTCACCACGCCGGCCGGATTTCACGTTTCCTCGCCAAACTGTCACTTACATTCGTCGAAATGACGCAGTAGGATGCCGAACCTTGTCTAGATGAGATTCGCATTGCTATCCGCCTTCAATTTCGATAACGGACGAGGTTCGCACCGGGACGCCCGCGCCCGGGCACGGCAATCCGGCTTCGTGCACCGGCGCGGCCATGCCGCCCGTGCATCGCACGCCGGTTCACCGCTGGCGGGGCGAGGCGGATGAAGCTCTACGAGAAATTTGCAAACGACATAGAGAGACTCATCCGGCAGGGCGTATATCGACACGGCGATCGTGTCCCTTCGGTGCGGCAGGCGAGCCAGCAGCACCGGATCAGCATCACGACCGTGCTGCATGCGTATCTGCTGCTGGAAAGCCGCGGGCTGCTCGAAAGCCGTCCGCAGTCGGGCTATTTCGTGAACCTGC
>NZ_JAIZQO010000025.1:0-28647 GCF_020419725.1 Burkholderia sp. AU38729
GCGCGGCGAACGGCGGCGCGACGACGACGGCCAGCAACGGCAGCGCGACCGCGGGTAGCGGCGCGGTGGGCGCGATGGGCGGAGCCGGCGGCGCAGGCGGCGCGGGCAACGGCGGCGTCGGTAACGGCGCGGTCGGCGGCGCGGGTGGCGCAGGCGGGGCCAATACGGTCAACGCGGGGACATTCAACATGTCCAACGCAATGGCGAGCGTTGGCCAGACCGCGGCGGGCATCATGGTCGCCAACCAGAACAGCGGCATGGCGTCGCTCGTTCAGCAGGCCGTGACCGTGCAGGCGAACCTGTCGGTCGGACGTTAGAACGGCCGGCTGGTCCCGGCGAGCCGGATGCGTCGACGCGGGCGCAGGCGTTCCCGCGGCTCGCGTTCCATCGCCAAGGGACTGGCGCGCCGGCAAGGGCGGGATGGCCGAATGGCCGTCTCGCTCTCGTCGGCGCAGGCCGGGCCGATTTCCGTCGATCGACGGTCACGCGGATTCGGCTCCCCGTGCGCCCGGTTCGTGCCGGTTCGCGCAGGGACCAAGGAGACAGCCATGCGAATCCGAACGGCACTTTCGCAGGTGATATTGCCCGCAGCGCTGCTGCCGGGCCTGACGGCCCATGCCATGGCCGATGAGGCGCGAACCGTCGCGGTGGAGTCCGCCGCCGGCGTTGCGCCGGGCGCTGCCCCTTCCCCATCCGCCGCACGCACGGATCAGGCTGATCCGGCCGCGACCGTCTCACCCCCGGCGGCGGCGACACCCTCCGCGACGGGCGCCGCGGCCGCGCCAGCGGCCAGCTTCGGCGTCGCGATGACGCCCGACCAGCTCGACGAGCATCGGGGCGGCGATGCGCTGATCGGCCAGAACTATCTGACCGGCACGGTGGCCGACAACGTCGCGAACCGGGTGTCGACCGGCTCGAATGCGATCACCGACGGCTCGTTCGCCAATGCGAGCGGCCTGCCGACGGTCATCCAGAATACCGGCGCGAACGTGCTGATCCAGAACGCGACGGTGCTCAACGTGCGCTTCGGGAATTGAGCGATGAGACAGGTTGCCGCCGCGCGCATCGTGGCGCTCGCGTACGCGCTGTCCGGCCCGGCTGCATCGGCGGACGAGATGACGATCGTCGATCCGGCGGGCGCCGGTTATGCGATGCACGTCACGAGTCTCAAGGAAGCGCGGTTCAAGCGCACCGTCAAGCAGCAGTTCGATTTCAGCTGCGGGTCGGCCGCTGTCGCGACGCTGCTGACTTATCAGTATGACTATCCGATGACCGAGCAGACCGCCTTCGCCCAGATGTGGGAGAACGGCAATCAGGAGAAGATCCGCCAGCAGGGCTTCTCGCTGCTCGACATCCGGCGTTTTCTGGACGCGCACGGCTTCGTCGCGGATGGCTTCGAGTTGCCGTTGCAGACGCTTGCGAAGACGCACACGCCGGCGATCGTGTTGATCACCGAACACGGCTATCACCATTTCGTGGTCGTGAAGGGGCTGCGTGACGGGCGTGTGCTCGTCGGCGATCCGGCCACCGGCACGCGGCCGATGTCGCTGGCGAGTTTCGAGCAGAAGTGGGAAGACCATGTGATTTTCGTGATCCACAACCGGCCCGAGCGGGCGGTGTTCAACGATCCGCGGGACTGGCGCGTTGCGCCGAGCGCGCCGCTCTACACCGGCATTGCCCGCGACGGCCTGTACAACGTCGTGATGCCGAAGCACGGCCCGAGCGACTTTTGAGGATCGTCATGAGATCCGAGACCAGGAAGATCGCCGGCATCGCCGCGATGGTGTGCGGCGGGGCGACGTGCGTGAGTGCGGCGGCGATGCAGGACGGCGCGCCGACCGCGACGGTCGAGCCTGTCGCGCAGGCGAGCAGCGTCGTGTCGGCAGCCGCCGCGAACGCAGGCGTCGATACGGCGCCTGCCGAGTCGGCGGCCGGGGGCGCGCCGATCCAGCGTGCCGGGCCGCTCGCGATGGCGGAGTGCGCGGCCGGGCCGCCGGCCCCGGAACCGGAGTCGGGCGGCGCGCAGCAACGAAACTGGGCGGCAACCGGTGCGATCGCGCTCGGCGACGCGCGTCTCGATGCGATGCGCGGCGGCTTCGACATGCCCAGCGGCCTGAAGATTTCGTTCGGCGTGTCGCGTGTCGCGTTCGTGAACGGCACGCTGGTGACGACGACCAGCTTCAACATCCCGGACATCAGTCATATCACCGCGCAACAGGCGCAGGCGCTGGCGGGCGCGAACGCGGGCGCGTTGATCCAGGTGGGCGCGGGCAACGCCGCGCAGCCCGCCGCGCTGCCGGCGCTGACCGGCGCGGTGATCCAGAACACGTTGAGCAACCAGCAAATCCAGGCGCTGACGACGATCAACACGACCGTCAACACACTGGCGACGTTCAAGAACCTGAACGTGATGTCGACGCTGAACCATGCGCTGCTCGGCGCGTTGCCGGGACGATGAAGTTCGGCGAGCGCTTGATGATCGGCGGAGGAGCGGGTCATGGCACGCGGGGGCCGGCGTGCGGCCCGCCGTCGGTGCATGTCGGCGATCAGAATGCAATCGGCACGCGCAGCGTCATGACCACGTCCGGCGTGTCGCGCGTGAGGCCCGCGCCGATCGAAAGATTCAGCGTGGTCTTCGGCGACAGACGGTACGAGTAACCGAGGAGCAGTGAACCGAGGATCACGCGCACCGAGCTTGGAATCGTCTGGCCGTTCTGTTTCGTGGGCAGCACGATGCTCTGGTCGTAGCCGAGGCTCACCGACGCTTTCTCGTTCAGCGCGAGGCCCATGCCGATGTTGAAACCCCAGATGTCGCCGGGTTGCAATTTTCCGATGAAATCCTTCTGCCCGTCGCGAATCGTGAGGCTGAGATTGTCGCGGCTGAAGCTGTGCAGATAGCTCAGGTTGCCGAAGAACACCACCGGGTCGGACGGAAAGAGCCAGGTGAGGCCCGGCTGGATCGCGTAGAAGCCCGAGCCCGTCGGCTGCTCGAGCGGCAGGCCGGTGCCGGTGGCATTGCCGACGCAGCGCGTGACGCAGTCGGTGACGACGTCGAACGGGCTCTTGCCGGTGGCGGTCTTGAAGCGCAGCCAGCCGATGTAATAGAACTTGTCGGGGCCGCCGGTATTGAACTGGTAGCGCAGCGTCATTTCGACGTCGCCGAGTCCTTTGCCGTGGCTGTTGAATGCGTTGTCCTGGGCAGAACCGGTGAAGATCTCGCGGCTGATCGTGTCGTTCGTCGAGTACACGTAGGGGACGCGGACTTCGACCTCCATCCGGTTGGTGATCCCGTAGCGCACCGCGACCGCGCCGGTCAGCGTGGTCGTCTTGACTTCGCGCACGTCGACCAGGCCGATCAGCAGCGCGGGGATGATCGTGTAGCCGACGAGTGCGACGCGGTTCGACGACGAATAGTTGAACTGGAACGACGGCTCGACGACGAACTTGTGCTTCGGCGTCAGCACGCCGGGCTGATCGAAGATCGGCGCGACGGGCGGCGGCGCGGTTTCCGCCACCGGCGCCTGGCCGATCGGCTGGCTCGGTGGCGCGGCGGAACCGGCCGCGGATGGCACGTTGCCTGCCGTGCCAGGTGCGCCGCCCGGGGCGCCGGTATCGGCCGGCGGCGCCGCGTCGCCGGTGCCGCCGGCCTCACCGGGGCCCGCACCGCGCCGGGCCGCGAGTTCCCGGTCGTCCAGCGCCCGGCTCAGGCGCGACAGATGGGCTTCTTCGTCGTTCAGTTTGCGCTTGAGCGCGCTCAGTTCCTGCAGATGACGATCGACTTCGTGGCGCAATGCGGAAATGTTCTCCTGGGTCGACTGGGCGTCCAGCGACTGCGCCTGCGCCTGGGCCTGAAAGAGCAGCACGCTTGCATACGTGATGGCACGGATGCAGCGAAATGGCATGCGTTTCACGGCGCGTCTCCCCCATCGGGCCTGCGGTTCCCCCCCGGGGCACATCGCCGGCAGGCCGGCGCGTGCGTTGCCCTGGATCGCTTCGCGTCGCGTCAGGCTACGCGTTTGCCGAACGCGCGTCACATCGCACGCGAGCCACCCGTTTCTCGGGGACTTTCGTCAAAACCGAATGCACGTTTCGCGCCTGTGCACACGGGCCGCGCTGCCTGTTCATGGCAGTGTTTTCCCGTGTGCCGGCGGGCGTTGTCCCGAGCGGACGAGGCAGGGGGGCGGCGCGTCAGTGCGGGACGGTTTCGCGGGTGTGCGCCGGCGCGCCGGCGGTTTCCGTGCGTTGCGCGTCGGCCAGGATCAGGTCCGCGCCTTTCTCCGCGACCATCATCGTCGGCGCGTTGATGTTGCCCGACGTGATGTTCGGGAACACCGACGCATCGACGATCCGCAGCGCCTGCAGCCCGTGCACGCGCAGCGATGCATCGACCACCGACGTCGCCGCGTCCGGCCCCATCGCGCACGAGCCGCACAGGTGATAGATCGAACCCGACTGCTCGCGGAAGTACTGCAGCATCGCTTCGTCGGAATCGACCTGCGGCCCCGGCGAGATTTCCTCGACGGTCATCGACTTCAGCGCCGGTGCGCGCATCAGCGCACGGATCACCTTGCTGCCCTGCACGGCCTCGTCGAGATCCTTCTGCGTGGTGAGCGCGTTGATGTGGATCTTCGCGGCATCTTCCGCGCGGTTCGACGCGATCTCGATCGTGCCGCGGCTCGTCGGCCGGCACGGGTTGAACGCGATCAGGAAACCCGAATAAGGCTCGGGCTTGATGCTCGCGCGATCGCTCTTCGGGATCCGGTACGACAACGGGTTGAAGTAGAGCTGGAGGTTCGGCTCCGGCGTATCGTCCGTGCCGCGGAAAAAGCCGCCCGCCTGGTTCACGCTCATCGCGAGCGGGCCGCGCTTCGTCAGCAGGTAGCGCAAGCCGATCTTCATCTTGCCGATGAGCGTGCCCATCTCGTCGTTCAGCGTCGGCCGGTTCGCCTTGAAGTAGAAGCTCACGCACAGGTGGTCCTGCAGGTTGCGGCCGACGGCCGGCAGCGCATGCACGAGCGGCACGCGCCGGCGCGCGAGCAGCGACGGATCGCCGACGCCCGACAATTGCAGCAGCTTCGGCGTATCGACCGCGCCGGCCGCGAGGATCACCTCGCGCGCGGCGACGAGCGTCTCGTCGCCGTGTTCGCCCGCGACGACCACGCCGGTCGCGCGCGTGCCGTCGAACGTCACGCGCCGCACGAGCACGCCCGAGCGCAGCGTGAGGTTCGCGCGGCCCAGCGCGGGGCGCAGGTACGCGAAGCTGCTGGAGCAGCGCTCGCCGTTTTTCGTGTTCAGGTCGTAGATGCCCGCGCCTTCGAACTGCGCGCCGTTGAAATCGTCGGTGCGCGGCAGGTTCAGTTGCCCGCAGCCCTTCAGGAATTCGTGGACGATCGGATGCACGTCGGCCTTCATCGACGTGATGTGGATCGGCCCGGTCGCGCCATGATGCTGCGGATCGGTCGCGCCGGCCGCGTGGGTTTCGAGCTTGCGGAAGTACGGCAGCACGTCGTCGTACGCCCAGCCCGGGTTGCCGGCGTTCGCCCAGTCGTCGTAGTCGCTGCGCTGGCCGCGCACGTAGACCATCGCGTTGATCGAGCCCGATCCGCCGACCACCTTGCCGCGCGGGCAGTACAGCTTGCGGTCGGCGAGCTGCGCCTCGGGCTCGCTGTAGTACATCCAGTTGTAGCGGCGGTTGTAGTAGGTCTTCGTGAAGCCGACCGGCACCTTGAACCAGAACGACGCGTCGCGCTCGCCCGCTTCGAGCAGCAGCACCGAGTGCCGGCCCGATTCGCTCAGGCGGTTCGCGAGGATGCAGCCGGCCGAGCCCGCGCCGACGATGATGTAGTCGTAGCTCATGTCTGTCCTTTGCGCTCAGCCCTTCGCGGGGGCGAGATCCTTCACGTCGACGGGGTGTTCGCCCATCTGCAGGTGAAGCCGTTCGCCGGTGTACGGCGTGTGGCGCTTCACGACGTCCATGTCGAGCTCGATGCCGAGGCCCGGTTCGCTCGACGGGATGATGTAGCCGTCTTCCCAGCGGATCGGCGTCTTCACGACTTCCGCGTGGAAACCGCCCCACGTCATGATGCTTTCCTGGATCAGGAAGTTCGGCGTGCAGGTCGCGAGCTGGATGCTCGCGGCCGCGCCCACCGGGCCGTTGTACAGGTGCGGCGCGATCTGCGCGTAGTGCACTTCGGCGAGCGTCGCGATTTTCTTCGCCTCGAGCAGGCCGCCCACGCGCGCGACGTTCAATTGCAGGATCGACGCGCCGCCCGCCTGCAGCAGCTTGTGGAATTCGTACTTGGTCGTCAGGCGCTCGCCGGTCGCGATCGGAATCGACGTGTGCTTCGCGACTTGCGCGATCGCTTCTTCCTGGCCGGGAGGGACCGGCTCCTCGAACCACAGCGGGTCGTATTTCTCGAGCCGCTTCGCGAGCCGGATCGCCGACGACGGCACCATCTGCCCGTGCGTGCCGAACAGCAGATCGGCCTTGCTGCCGACGGCTTCGCGCACGCGGCGGCAGAACAGTTCGCAGCGGTCGAGCACTTCCAGCGACAGCTGGTGACCCGAGTAGGCCGTGTACGGGCCGGCCGGGTCGAACTTGACGGCCGTGAAGCCGAGCTTCACGTTCTCCGCCGCGCATTCGGCGGCGAGATCGGGATCGTCGTAGTCGTATTCGCCCTTCGCGTTCTTCGGGTACAGGTACGTGTACGAGCGCAGCCGCTCGTGGATTTTCCCGCCGAGCAGTTCGTACACGGGCTTGCCGGCGGCCTTGCCGATGATGTCCCAGCACGCCATCTCGAGGCCGCTGACGACGCCCATCATCGTGAGATCGGGCCGCTGCGTGAAGCCGCTCGAGTAAGCCTGGCGGAACAGCCGTTCGACGTGGTGCGGATCGCGGTTGAGCAGATGGCGTTCGAACACGTCGTCGATGATCGGGGCCATCGCCTTCGGGCCGAACGTCGCCGAATAGATCTCGCCGACGCCTTCGATGCCGTCGTCCGTCTTCAGCTTCACGAAGATCCAGTACATCCCGCCGACATGCGGCGGCGGCACGGCGACGATATGGGTTTCGAGCGAAACGATCTTCATGCGGACTCCTGGATGCGGTTGAGGCGGTACTTGAGGAATGCGGCGGCGCCCGCGCCGCAGAGCGCGATGGCCGCGATATAGCCGAAATAGAGCTGGTAGCCGTGCGCGCCCGGGTAGGTCTGCGTCACGTAGCCGTTGATCAGCGGCACGAACACGTCGGGCGAATAGCCGAGCACCGAGATCAGGCCGATCGCGAGGCCCGCGCAATGCGTCGGCACCTTGCAGTCGTCGAGCAGCGACCAGTACAGGCCGCGGATCGCGTAGGTGAGGATGCCGATGAACAGCACGAGCACGACGAGCATCGCCTGCGGGCTGTGTGCCGGTGCGGCGATCAGCCCGACGAGCGACAGCGCGGCGAGCACCAGCGCCCAGAACAGCACGGACACCTTCGATACGCGGTCGCCGAGGAAGCCGCCGCCGATGCCGCCGATGGGGCGCATCCACAGCTTGAGCGTCGTGATGAAGCCGGCCGCCGTCGCGCTGAGCCCGAAGTTGCCTTCGTGCAGGTACGCCGAGAAGCTGTAGGTTGCCCAGAACACCTGGTAGCCGCAGAACACGATCGCGGCGACGAGCCACAGTTCGGGGATCGCCGCGAGCGTCTTCAGGTCGGCCAGCACGTTGCCCCGGATGCGCTTCGCGGCCGCGGCACGGTCGCCCGTGTTCGACGGATCCTTCACCAGCGCGAGCAACACGCCGAGCGCGATGCAGAAGAACGCGTACAGGTGGACGACGAGCTTGAAGCCGGCAGCGTCGGTGCCGCCGCGTGCCTGCGTGACGTACGCGAACAGCGTGATCGCGATCGTCGCGAGCAGTGCCTCGACGAGGCCGCGGCCGCCGTCGAGCAGGCCGAAGAAGCGGCCCTGTTCGTCGGGGCCAGCGATCATGTTCACGCGCTTGATCACGGCCGCCCAGAACGTGAGGCCGGTGGTCAGCCCCCAGCCGCCGAAGATCAGCACCAGCAGGTCGAACGACGGCCCGGTCGCGTAGACGAGCCCGAGCGTGCCGGTGGCGAGCAGCGAGAAGCAGATCAGCCAGCGCGGCGACAGGCGGTCGGCCAGCCAGCCGCTCGGCAAATAGCTGACGAGGAAGATCGTGCCGAGCGACGAATACAGGTAGCCGAGCTGGACGTCGTCGATACGGAAGAACTGCAGCATCGTCGGCTGGTACACCTGCCGCAGATACAGCATCGGGTAGATCGCGCCCGCGGCGATCACGAGCAGCAGCAGTTGCAGGTAGCGTTGCGCGCGGGAATGCTGCGACGCGTGGGCGTCGAGCGCTTGGTCCTGCAACGCGAGCGACGCGGCGGGTGTCGACGGTTGGGTCGGCATGATGTCTTCCTCCATCAGGCATCCTTAAGGCGGAGGCCTGCAGATTTTTTATGTTCTGGTTGGGTCAGGGGCGGCGCGCGCGGCATGGTGTCTGGGGGCGCGCGCCGGCAACGGTGCGTTTGGCGTGGCGACGTCAGTACTTCATGACGACGAGGCGCGTCTGCGTGAATTCGAGCATCCCGTGCTTGCCGTCGTCGCCGCCGAGGCCCGAGCGCTTCCAGCCGGCGTGGAAGCCCTGGTACGGATCGGCCGGCGTGCGGTTCACGTACAGCTCGCCGGCTTCGATCGCGTTCGCGACGGTCATCGCGGTGCGGTAGCGCTCGGTGTAGAGCACCGACGACAGGCCGAACTGGTGGTCGTTCGCGAACCCGATCGCTTCGTCGATCGTCGTGTAGCGCAGCACGGGCATGATCGGGCCGAAGGTTTCCTCCTGCACGATCTCCATGTCCTGCCGCACGCCGGTGAGCAGCGTGGCCGGGTAGAAGAAGCCGGGGCCGGCGGGAATCGCACCGCCGGTTTCGAGCGTCGCGCCGGCTGCGATCGCGCGTTCGACCATCCCGTGGATGTGCGCGCGCGCCGATGCGCTGACGAGCGGGCCCATCCGCGACGCGTCTTCCGCACGGTCGCCGATGCGCACGGCCGCCATCTTCTCCTTCAGCAGCGCGACGAAGCGGTCGTGCACGCTGTCGTGCACGTACACGCGTTCGATGGCCGTGCAGAGCTGGCCGCAGTGCGTCGTCTTCGACGCGACGAGTGCGGCAGCCGCGCGTTCGAGGTCGGCGTCGGGCTCGATGATCGCGGGCGTCTTGCCGCCGAGTTCGAGCGACGGCTTCGCGATGTTCGCCTTGCAGTAGTCGAGCACCTTGCGGCCCGCGTTCACGCTGCCGGTCAGCGTGATCATGCCGACGGCCGGATGCGTGCACAGCGCTTCGGCCGTCGCGTGGTCCATCGTCAGGATGTTGACGACGCCCGGCGGGAAGCCCGCATCGTCGGCGGCTTTCGCGATCTCGAACGCGGACACCGGCGTGTGGTTGCTCGGCCGCACGACCACGGTGTTGCCGGCGATCAGCGCGGGCGCGACCTTGCGCAGCAGCGTGTAGACCGGGTAGTTGAACGGGATCAGGCACGCGACGACGCCGATCGGCTCGCGCTGCAGGAACAGGTTCTCGTCGGGCGTGTCGCTCGGGATGATCTCGCCCTCGATCCGGCGCGCCCACTCGGCGTGGTAGCGCGTGATCTGGCCCGCGTAGACGGCTTCGTTCGACGCATCCTCGACGCTCTTGCCGGATTCCTGCGCGAGCGCCGCGCCGATCTCGGGCGCGCGTGCGGTCAGTGCGTCGGCGAAGCGGTGCAGGTACGCGGCGCGTTCGGCGCTCGGCAGCGTGCGCCACGCCTTCTGCGCGGCGGCCGCGGCGTCGACGGCGGCGAGCGCGTCGGCGGGTGTCGCGGCCGGCACGCGCGCGAACGGCGCTTCGGTGGCGGGATTGTGGACGACGATGAACGTGTCGCTTTCCGGGGCGACGAAACGGCCGTTCACGTAGTTGCGTTCGGTGCGCATGAAGTGACTCCTCCGATGAATGCAGGCGGATCGCTTCGAGTGGCGACACGCGTGGCACGGGATAGCGGCCATTCTGTTCATGCGTTTAGCGCACGACAAACGACTTATTTTCGCGTCGAGCATGAGAAAAACGCACGTTACTCGGCGAATCGGCCGGAGTCGCCCATCCGGCAAGGCTGCCGTGGCGTGGGCCTGGAATGGAGCGGGCGGAGGGCTGTCGTATTTTCCGACTGGTCCGAGTGCGGACTGACGCGGGAGGCGGTAAGGTGTCGCCCGCGGTGGAGGGTCGAGAGCTGTCGAGCGTGGTTGGGGCGGGTCGCGCGCTAGGCCAGCGGCACTTGCGGCAGCGGCGACGACGGTTCGAGATGGCGCTTCGCGAGCCACACTTCCTGCTGCAGCCAGTCGCGGAACTGGACGATGTGCGGCAGGTTCGTCTGCTCGGGCCGCGTGACGAACCAGTACGACTGGTGGCCGTCGACGTGCACGTTGAGCACCTGCATCAGCTGCCCGGTCGCGAGTTCGCGCGCGACCATGTGGCGGTCCGCGATCGTGATGCCGAGGCCGTCGATCGCCGCGCGGATCGCATGGTCGAGCAGGTCGAATTCGTAGCCGCCGCGCGTGTCGACGTCGGCGATGCCGGCCGCTTTCAGCCAGTGCTGCCAGGTCAGGTAGCGCTGGTCGTCGGTGGCGAGCACGTGCAGCAGCGTGAAGCGGTTCAGGTCGATCGGCGCGCCGTCCTGTCGCAGCCGCGCATACAGCGCGGGCGCGCAGACGGCGATATGCTGCTCCTGCATCAGCAGTGCGTTGTCGAAGCCGTCCCATTCGCCGTCGCCGAAGCGGATCGCGCAGTCGAGCACGCGCGATTCGCCGAGGCTGTCGTGGATGCGGGTCGTGAGGCTCAGCTCGAATTCGGGATGCGCGTCGCGCAGCCGGCCGAGGCGCGGCATCAGCCAGCGCGCGGCGAAGGTGGGCGGCACGTTCGCGCGCAGGCGGTTCAGGTGGGTTTTTTCCTGCAGGCTGCGCACGGTGAGCTCGATCTTGTCGAACGACTGCTGCAGCGCGCGCAGCAGCACGCGGCCGGCCGCGGTCAGTTCGAGCTGGTGATGGCGGCGCTCGAGCAGGGTTTCGCCGAGCTGGCCCTCGAGCTGGCGAACCTGGCGGCTCACCGCGCTCTGCGTCACGTTGAGCAGCTCGGCCGCGCGCGTGAAGCTGCCGGTGCGGCCGGCCATCTCGAAGGCTTTCAGCGCATTCAGCGCCGGCATCTTGCGTCTCACGGGGCGGTGTCGTGTGGGGTGCGGGATGCTTATTGTAGGCGGGTGGCGCGGGCGCCGGGACGCTGAATGGCGGCGACGGTGGACGCGGGGGTTTGACGGGATGGCGGCTCGCGTGCCTTGTCGCGACAAGGCTGCCCGCAGGCGGGCCGGCGGTGCCGGCCGGCAACGACACGAACGATACGAACGAAGGGGACACACATCATGCGACGCCTGCCATCGTTGATCGCGCTGCGATTTTTCGAGGAGACCGCGCGTCACCTGAGCTTCAACCGCGCGGCGGTTTCGCTGTGCGTGACGCAGGGGGCGGTGAGCCGGCAGATCCGGCTGCTCGAGGAAGCGCTCGGCGCGCGGCTGTTCGAGCGCGATCACAAGGGTGTGCGCCTGACCGATGCCGGCCAGCGGTTGCTGCCGTTCATCGGGCAGGCGTTCGACACGATCGAACGGGGCGTCGGCGAAATCGCCGCCACGCGGCCGGGCGCGAAGCGGCGGCTGACGGTGTCGCTGCCGCCGACGTTCGCGACGCAGTGGTTTTCGCCGCGGCTCGGCACGCTCGCGGAGGCGCTGCCCGACGTCGAGCTGTCGATCCGCACGGAGCCGGATGACGATTGCCATTGCCACATCCGCTTCGGGCGCGCGGCGCGGGCCGGGATGCAGTCGGAGCTGTTGATGATGGAGCGGCATGCGCTCGTCGGCGCGCCGCGCTATCGCGGCGATGCGCTCGACGTGCTGCTCGGCCGGCTGCCGTCGCTGCATGTGCTGCACGAAGGCAAGCGCCTGACGCTGTGGGCCGACTGGTGCGAGCAGGCGGGCGTGCCGCCGGCGCGGATCGGCGACGGCATCGAGTTTTCGACGCTCGAACAGGCGATCCGCGCGGCGCGCAAGGGCGCGGGGCTCGCGGTGGTCGATCTCAACATGATCGAGGAGGAGATCGGCGAGGGCAGCCTCGTGCGGCTGTCGCCGGTGCAGCCGATCGGGCCGTTCGGGTATTGGCTCGATGTCGAGCCGGAGAGCGTGGCGGTCGAGCCGGTGATCGCGTTTGCCGCGTGGTTGCGGGAGCAGGCGGGGAGAAGGGGGTAGGGGGCCTCGTTGCTGAGACGCGGCTGATCTTTCTGTGGAAACAATCGGATCAGTCCGCGCCGGTCGTGTCGTGTTTCTGCCTTCCGTCTGTGTCAAAGATCGTTACCAAGGGGGAGATCGGTACGATCGTTGTGGGCGCGGGATGTGTGGTTGTGTTCAGCCGATCACAGGTCGGGTGCGTGTCCGAAATGCATGAGTGTTTCCCTGCGTGCCATGGCTTCTGCTTCGGCATCCGAGATGATCGGCAACTGGCACTTCGAGGGATCGATGCGCCCCACGTTGAAGATGGCTCGTTTCGGCGGGGACGCGGATGTGACGGCGGCCCGTGCGTCGTGTTCAATGGCAGATTTGCGCATGACCCGAGCCAGGCTGTGATTGAGTTCGCGCGTGACGACTGCATCAAGGAGGCGGCGGGCTTCCGAGAGGCGAACGGGACGATGTTCACTCGTCGGGCGACCACGGCGCGTGATCCGGAACCCTGCGATCGGCGTGTGCTTTGCGTTCATTCGTAAATCCCCTTTTCGATCAAGTAATTCTGCAACGTCTGCACGGATCTTCCGTGCGGCGTAACGTCGAAAGTCATCCAGCGATGTGATCCTGCGATGCGCCAGAAATCTCGCCCGAATCGCGTTGCGTAGAGTGCGTGCAGCGATCGAAGCGACCCGTCGGCCAGACCGACCGGGTCGCTCTGGAAATACTGGAACAGGGCTGCTTCGTCGCTTTGCTGGTCGGGAATGGGCGCATCGAAACCGAGCCGAGGCCAGGCGTAGTACCCAAACAGTCGACGTCCGCCGGGTTTTGGCGCTGCCTTGCGGCCACCCGCTGCCAATGCGTTGATGCGGGTGATTCCCAGCGTATCGCACGCTCTGACGATCCGCCACAGCATGGCTGCTCCGAGGCCGGCGATAGCGCTATCAGCCAGATCGATTGTCTTGAGTTCGATTGCGAACGTGTCCGATTCTCGAAAGACGGCGATGCGATTCTCCGATCGGATCAATGTCGGGTGCGTGACGGCGAACGTCAGCCTGTCCGCGCTGTCGAGATAGGCCTGGATTTCCGATCCGGCCGGCGCGCCGCACAACGCAACGAGCAGTTCGTCGGGGACGCTGCCGCTCACCCCGAGCAACGCGGAAATATCGAGATCGTTTCGATCGACCGTGAGCCGATCATCGAAGTACGTCGTCTCGTACGGCAGGACGTGACCGAGATCGACAGTTTGAGCGGGCATGGCTTCCGGCAATGAATGGAAAGCCCCCAGCATATCGGCGCTCATCCGGCGGGCAGAGTCCGCCAAACGGCCAATCACGAAGCGGCGCGACCGCCCGTCCCGCCCGCCCTACGACCAGTCGAACGTCAGCAGTGCCACGCGGCTGGCCGGCTCGTAAAACAGGAGAATCGAGTCCGCGCCCATCGCGCGGTATTCCCAGCCGGTGACGCGGGCGACGAAGCGAAAGCGCGCACCGTCGGGGCCGAGCGGCCGGATGTCGTCGGGATTGCGGTCGTCGACCGGAAAATCCGACGCGCCCGACCAGTTGCCCCAGCCGACCGATCCGCCGAGCTGGTCGATCAGGTTGCACGGCTTTTCCTGGCTGAAATCGCGCTCGTCCGGCGCGTACTGGTTGGACGAGTAAAGCACGCCGTATTCGGCGAACCGCTTGCGCGCGGTTTCGATGCTGGCCTGTTGCTCGGCGTAGTGCGCCTCCAGTTCCGCGCGATAGCCCGCGTCATGCGCGCCGGGCGGGTTTTCCAGATAGAAGTAGCGCGGGTCGCCGAGCAGCGTGTAGCGGTTGTTCTCGTCGAGCCGGAAACCGATCCAGTTCGCGCGCAGATAGTCGTTGTGATACGCGGCCGTGTCCTGCCCGACGAGCCCGTCGTACGGCTCGACGGGGCTGAGCAGGTGGATCCAGCCCTCCCACGACGGATTGACCGTCGACAGGTCGATCGATATCAGCGGATGCAGGTGGCGCGCGAGTGCGGCGTTGGACTCGGCAAAGACGTCGGCGTCTGGCGGGTAGACCTTCAGGCCAGGTTGTGGCGTGACGATGTCTTCAATCATGATCGCTGCTCGCACGGTGAGGTCCGGTAAGGCTACACGAATGCGCACGAAAACCGGATGAAGGTCCGGCGCCAAAGCAGCCTGCCTGAAGCGCGTCCCGTTCCTTTCTTCCGTCCGATCGGCACGTCGAAAGCATTCGCGCCGATCCTTTGGAACTCGTCTCATTGATAATAGTTGATAAAGTGAATACGCTCGACGGATCGAATTCAATCCGGTCGGGAGGTCGACATGATCAGTGCAGAACTCGGGCAGCAACTGGAGGCTTACGTCGCGAAGCTGGTCGAATCGGGGCGCTACGGATCCAAGAGCGAAGTGCTTCGGGAAGGTGTACGCCTCATCCAGGATCGCGAGGCACAGCTGAACGCGCTGGACGCGGTGATCGCGCGCAGCCTGTCCGATGCGGAAGCCGGACACAGCGCCGACGCAGCGGAAGTCTTCGATCGTCTCGAGGCGAAGTATCGGGCCCAGGCGGATCGGCAGGCCTGACCGTGCGCCTGTCCGATTTTGCGATTGCCGAACTCGAAGCGGTCGCCGATTACATTGCACGCGACAACCCGCAACGCGCCGTAACGTTCGTGCGGGAGATTCGCGATCAATGCCTGAGCCTGGCCGCGATGCCGCTGGCGTTTCCGCTGGTGCCGCGCTACGAGCGTCACGGCGTGCGGCACCGCGTGTACGGCAACTACCAGATCTTCTATCGGGTCGTCGGCGATCCGCCTGCGCGGATCGACATTCTTCACGTCCTGCACGGTGCGCGGGACTACGCATCGATCCTGTTCTGAGCGAACGTGCGCATCGCATCGCATCGCATCCGAAATGAGCGAACCCGGCCGCGGCCGGGTTCGTTCGAATCGAGCGCAGCATCGCCGCGGCGTATCAGCGGCTCGTCGACACGAAAGCCTCGATCGAGCACGATGAAGCAGGCGGCCACACAACCCGCCGCCCTCATCAATGCCCCGACGCCTCCTCCAGCGTCAGATGCTTCGTCTCCGGCGCCCACGCGATCGACACGATCATCCCCACCAGTAGCACGCCCGCCAACGCGAACATCGTCGCGTGAAAGCCGAGCGTCGCGATGCCGACCGGCAGCAGGAACGTGCCGATCGCCGAACCGAGCCGGCTGCACGCGATCGCGAGCCCCACGCCGCTCGTGCGCACTTCGGTCGGGAAGCACTCGGGCGGGAACACGCCGACGAGGTTGCTGAACGCCGACATCGTCAGCGTGAAGATCGCGAACGCGACGATCATCGCGACGGCCGCCGACGACGGCAGCACCGCCAGCGCGACGAGCGACGCGCACGTCACCGCGAACGAGCCGATCAGGAAGCCGCGCCGCGACAGTCGGATCGTCAGCCAGATGCCGATCAGCGCGCCGAGCACCAGGAAGCCGTTCAGCAGCAGGTCCGCGCCGAAACCTTCGGCGAGGCCGATCGTCTTCAGGATCGTCGGCAGGAACGTGTAGATCGCGAAATACGGAATCACGAGGCACACGAAAAACGCGCAGTTGAACATCGTGCGGCGGATCAGGTCACGCTGGAACAGCCGCGCGAAGCCGCCATGCGCATGCGGCTCGGTCGAACCGTCGAGCATCACGTGCGGCCCGAAATGCTTCGCGACGATCGCACGCGCTTCCTTCTCCCGGCCCTTGCCGAGCAGCCAGCGCGGCGATTCGGGCGTGCCGATCCGCAGCACCAGCACGATCAGCGCGGGCAACGCGGCCGACGCGAGCAGCCAGCGCCACGCATCGAGCGTGACGTCGCTGTACGCGAGGCCGAGCACGTTCGCGGCGACATAGCCGATCGTCCAGATCACGCTGAACGACCCGAGCAGCGCGCCGCGATGCTTGCGCGGCGAGAATTCGGCGAGGATCGCATGGCCGACCGTGAAATCGCCGCCCATTCCGAAGCCGATCAGCACGCGCAGCACACACAGTTCGAGCGGCGACGTGACGAAGAACTGCGCGAACGCGGCCGCCGTGATGATCACGAAGCTCGTCAGGAAGATCTTCTGCCGGCCCATCCGGTCGGACAGCCAGCCGAACACGAGGCTGCCGAAGAAGATGCCGATCAGCGCGGAGCTGCCGATCATCCCCATCCAGAACGCGTCGATCGGCATCTGCCTGCCGAGCGCCGCGAGCGCGTAGCCGATCGTGCCGAGCGTGTAGCCCTCGGTGAAATGCGCGCCGAACGTCAGGCCGGCGATCTTCACGTGGAAGCGGTTGAGCGGCACGTCGTCGAGCGCGACGGGGCGGTGCGGCGCATCGGCGCCACGCGACAGCGGCAACGCGCGTGCGGTGCCGGATTGAACGTTGGCTTGAGTCAAGCTGCCTCCTGGATTGTTATCGGGCGCGCAGCGGCGCGCGCAGGCGAAGCGCCGCCGCGCGTGCCGTGCAGGGCGCCGCGCGGCCGGACGGCGCGCGGCGCGGGTCGGCCGCGGGGAGCGGCCGGCGGTCAGCGGTCAGCGCCCAAGGCCGGCCATCAGCGTGTACTTGAGTTCCACGTATTCGTCGAGGCCGTACTTCGAGCCTTCGCGGCCGAGACCCGATTGCTTGACGCCGCCGAACGGCGCGACTTCGGTCGAGATGATCCCGTCGTTGACGCCGACCATCCCGCTCTCCAGCGCACCCGACACGCGCCATGCTCGGCCGAGGTCGCGCGTGTAGAAGTACGCGGACAGCCCGAACGGCGTGTCGTTGGCCGCGGCCACGGCCTCTTCCTCGGTCGTGAAGCGGAAGCAGCCGGCGACGGGGCCGAAGGTTTCCTCTTCGGCGATCAGCATGTCGGCCGTCATGCCGGTCAGCACGGTCGGCTCATAGAACGTGCCGCCGAGCGCGTGACGCTTGCCGCCGGTGAGCGCATGCGCGCCCTTCGCGGTGGCGTCGGCCACGTGCCGCTCGACCTTGCCGAGCGCCGCCTCGTTGATCAGCGGCCCCTGGTCGACTTCACTCGCGAGCGCGTTGCCGACACGCAGCTTGCGCACGGCATCCGCGAGCTTGTGCGTGAACGCGTCATACACGCCGTCCTGCACGAGAAAGCGGTTCACGCACACGCAGGTCTGGCCCGTGTTGCGGAACTTCGACGCGATCGCACCTTCGACCGCCGCATCGAGATCGGCATCGTCGAACACGATGAACGGCGCGTTGCCGCCGAGTTCGAGCGACAGCTTCTTCAGCGTGTCGGCCGACTGCTTCGCGAGCAGCTTGCCGACCCGTGTCGAACCCGTGAACGACAGCTTGCGCACGACGGACGAACTCGTCAGCGTCTCGCCGATCGCGACCGCATCGCCCGACACCACGTTGAACACGCCGGCCGGCACGCCCGCGCGCTCGGCGAGCACCGCGAGCGCGAACGCCGACAGCGGTGTTTCCTCGGACGGCTTCAGCACCATCGTGCAGCCGGCCGCGAGCGCGGGGCCGGCCTTGCGCGTGATCATCGCCAGCGGGAAATTCCACGGCGTGATCGCCGCGACCACGCCGACCGGTTCGCGCGTGACGACGATCTGCGCATTCGGCTTCGGGCTCGGGATCACGTCGCCGTACATGCGCTTCGCTTCTTCCGCGAACCATTCGAGAAAGCTCGCCGCATACGCGACTTCGCCGCGCGCTTCCGCGAGCGGTTTGCCTTGCTCGCGCGTCAGCAGCTCGGCGAGCGCGTCGCGGTTTTCGAGCATCAGCTCGCCCCAGCGCTTCACGCGGGCGCCGCGTTCCTTTGCGGTCAGCGCGCGCCAGGCGGGAAATGCGTGTGCTGCCGCATCGATTGCGCGTTGCGTGTCGTCGGCGCCGCCCTTCGCGACCTTCGCGATCGTCTCGCCGGTCGCCGGGTTCAGCACCGGATAGGTTGCATCGCTCGCGCCGTGCGATTCGTGCCATTCACCGCCGATGTAATGGCCGGTCCTCAGAAATTCGTTCATTGTGTGTCGTTCCTTCAGTGCCTCGGAGCTTCGTGCATCAGTGCATCAGTGCATCAGTGCTTCAGTGCTTCAGTCCGTCGCGAAGCTGCCCTGCGCCGGACGCGATTCGCGCGCGATGCGCTTGCCGGCCGTGTAGTCGTTGATCAGGTCGCACGGCGTGTAGTTGCGTTCCAGCTCGTGCAGCTCTTCGTCGGTGAGCTGCGTTTCGAGCGCGCCGAGCGCGCTGTCGAACTGCGCGACGGAATCCGCGCCGACCAGCATGCTCGCGATGCCGGGGCGGCTCAGCACCCATGCCTGCGCGATCTGCGCGGGCGGCACGCCGCGGCGCTTCGCGACCTTCGCGACCGATGCCGCGATCGCGAGCGACGACGCGTCGCCGTACATCTGCGCGGTGAAGAAGTCGGTCTGGTTGCGCGTCGATTGCGGCTCGCAGGTGAGCAGCCCGCGCGCGAGCGGGCTGAACACCGATACGCCGACGCCCTGATCGATGCAGTACGGCACCATCTCGCGCTCTTCCTCGCGATACGCGAGGTTCAGCTGCAGCTGCATGTTGATCGGCTTGTCCCAGCCGTTTCGTTCGCAGGCCTGCATGATCTTCGCGAACTGCCACGTGTACATCGTCGACACGCCGATATAGCGCGCCTTGCCTGCACGCACGATGTCGTGCAGCGTGCTCATCGTTTCCTCGACGGGCGTGTTCACGTCGAAGAAGTGCAGCATGAAGATGTCGACGTAATCCATCCCGAGGCGCTTCAGCGACCCGTCGATGCCGTCGAGCACGTGCTTGCGCGAATGGCCGCCCGCGTTCGGATAGCTGCCCATGTCGTAGCCGACCTTGGTCGTCACGACGAGCTCTTCGCGGCGCGCGTTGCGCTTCAGGATGCGGCCGACCACTTCCTCGCCGACGCCCGTCGAATAGAAATCCGCGAGATCGATGAAGTTCACGCCGGCGTCGAGCGCGCGGCGCACGATCGGCTCGCTCTGCGCTTCGTCGAAGATCCAGGGCTTCCATTCGGGGGTGCCCATGTTCATCGTGCCGAGACACAGGCGGGACACCTTCAGGCCGGACTGGCCGAGGCGGACGTATTCCATGTTTCCTCCAGATGCGGCCGTCCGTCGCGCGTCGGCCGCTTGTCGTCGTCAGTTTTTCTTCGGGGTGTAGAACGGGTTCGACACGTCGCGGGCGGCGGCGAACACCGCGTCGCGATGCGGCAGCCCTTCCATCGCGGCGACGATCGCGTTGCGGCACGCGCGGTAGTTGTTCTCGAATACGGCGTCGAGATCGTCGGTCTGCGGGTTCACCCAGTTCGCCGACACGACGACCCAGTCGTTCTCCGCTTCGGGCGGCAGCGTGCCGTTCTCGAGCGCTTCGGCCACGGCCTTCGCGATGCCGGCCTGCGACGCGCCCCACGTGGCGTTGCCGTGGAAATCGCTGGCGATCTGCGCCTTGTTCACGTACAGCGTGAGCGGCTTGGTCGGCACGCCCGGCTGCGCGATCACGACGAACGGCGCATGGCCGGCCGACGGCGTCGCGAGCGCGGTGGCGAACGCCTGGCCCGCCGGGCCGTTGCGCGGGCCGACCAGCACGTTGATGTGTGCGAGGTTGACGCCGGGGCCTTCGAAGCCTTCGCCGATGTAAAGCTGCCTGGGTTGGGATGCGGTCATTGCGGTGTCTCGTCGATGAGGTGGGGGTGAGGCGATTGTGGTGGGCCGTGAGGCGGCCGGTGAATCGATGTTTTCTGATCGGGCCATGAGTTTTCGTCGTCTCCGGGAAAGCCCTGAAGCCGGCCCGCGCATGCCCGCCGGGCGGGCCTCGGCCGTGGTCGTGACGGCGGGCGGGGCGGGATCGGCGGGTGGGCATGCGCGTACCGGCTCCGGGTTTGTCATACCCGGGCAGGGGTTGGAGGGCCGAGCGCATCCGGACAACAATCGGCGTACTCCGAGCCGTATCTTTCGTCTTCCCTACTTTTTTCGAAAGCGAGTAATTTCGATGGCTGCCATTCAAAAGCCCGATTGGTCGAAGCTCAGTTCGCTCGATCCGGAACTGATCCGGGCATTCGTCGCGGTCGTCGAAAGCGGTGGTTTCACCGCGGCGGCCCGGCAACTGCATCGCACGCAGTCGACGATCAGCCTGCGCATCCGCACGCTCGAGGAACGGCTCGACACGCACCTGTTCATGCGCAACAGCCGGCGGCTCGAGCTGTCGCGCGACGGCGAGAATTTCCTGATCCATGCGCGCCGGATCATCCAGGTGCAGAACGACGCGATCCTCGCGCTGAAGCAGGCGAGCAGCGACCGCGGCGTCGTGCGCTTCGGGCTGCCCGAGGACTACGCGGAGCTGTGGCTGCCCGACCTGCTGAAGTCGTTCTATGCGATGCGGCCGGGCGCGCGCCTGCACGTGCATTGCCGGATGTCGCTCGAACTGCTCGACCGGCTGCAGGCCGGCGAGCTCGACGTGGCGCTCGTCGTGCGGCACGGGCCCGGCGCGGGCGGGCGCGTGCTCGGCCGGCACGACGTCGTGTGGGCCGCGCACCGCGATTTCGCGCTCGACCGCCATGCGTCGGTGCCGCTCGCGCTGTTCCCGGAAACGTGCTGCTACCGGCAGCGCGGGCTGCAGGCGCTCGCGACGGCCGACCGGTCGTTTCATGTCGTCTACACGAGCCAGAGCCCGACCGGCATCAAGATCGCGGTGAACCACGGCGCGGCCGTGACGATGATCGACCGCTGCACGCTGCCCGAGAACTGGCGCGTGCTCGACGAGGCGGACGGCTTTCCGTCGCTGCCGGCGGCCGACCTCGAACTGCATCGCTCGCCGGGCATCTGCGATCCGCTGACCGACGATCTGGTGTCGCTGATCGAATCGATGGTCGACGAGCGGCGGCGCGCGTCGCTCGAGGCGTTTGCCGCGTAACGGGAGCAACGCCAAGGCGACCGCGGCGCAGGTGAAGTCGACGCGCGCCGCGGCGCGTGACCACGGGGCGCGGACGACGGCGCACCGCCGGCCGCCGGTGACCGGTCACCGGTCACCGGTCACCGGTCATCGCCCGGTGATGTGATGTGTCCCCCCATGCCGTTTTTTGCATCGGCGGCACGTTTTTTTGCACGACGTTTATGTCGTCTCTTCTAAGCTGGGGACGTGTCGAACAGCCGAGACGGCTTCCGTCCGCTCCATGACCTTCATTCGTCCCGTTCCAGCCTTCCACGTCGCCGGCCGCCCGTTACGCGCCGGCGCACCCGACAACGTCATTCCGTTCCCGCCGCCGCGCCCGCGCCTGCAGTTGCCCGTCACGCTGACGGCCGCCTCCGGCGAAGCCGCGCACGCCCGCCTCGCGGCGCTGCTGCATTCCCCGCTCGGCGTGTACGTCGTCAGCGCGCGCGCCGTGCGCGACGTGGTTCACGTGCACTTCGACATCGCGCCGGAAGACCTGGATTTCACGCTGCACATGCTGATCGCGCAGCAGGCCGATGCGGTGATCGGGCCGGTCGCCCGCCGCTTGCGCCTCGGGCCGAACGCGCGGTAAGTCGAGGAACGGTTGTTGCTCGTTCCTGAATGGTTTGTCCGATCCGCCGCCTGATTGCCGGTCGCTGTGCCGTCCGCCCGCAGGCGGCGGACAGGCGCGCGACACAGCATGCGCGGCGCCGATCCTGAATACGGAGGGGTCATGGGCCTCATGGAAGCAGTACCTGTCGCGCGGCCGGAAAGCCGTCGCGTAAGGACGGCGTCGCTGCCGTCGGGCCAGCAGCTCGCGCGTCAGCTCGTGACGACGGTGCGCGTGGCCGAAGTGCTGCTGCACCAGGCGATCGTCCTGCCCGACCGGCATCAGTGGTCGGTCGACACCGAACGGGTCGACGCGGCCGGCGGGCCGCTCGCGGCGTGGGAAACCTGCGTGACCTGGCGGATCGGCAAAGTGTTCGCGTCGACGGTCAGCCCGGCCGCGCGCGTCAACGATCGCGACCAGGTCGCGGTCGAGATCCGGCTCTATTTGCCCGAACAGGACTATGTGGCCGGGCGGCACGTGAGCACCTTCGGCCTCCGCCACGGCAACGCGTTCGGCGCGACGCTGTCGGTCGCGTCGGGCGCGCAGTGGGGCTGGCAACGCAAGGAGCACGTCGCGCCGGAACACCGGCACGTGCGCGGCGAGACGCTCGAGGCGCTCGTCGATACGGTCGCCGCGAACGTCAACGCGGCGCTGGGCGCGGCCGGGTTCGGCGCGACGCGCTGATCAGGCTTCGCCGGTCTGCCCGGTCTGCCGCTGCAGGTCTTCCATCAGCTGTTCCGCGAGAAAGTCGCACGGCGGCCGCTTCGATTTCGTGCTGCGCGCGAGGATCAGCTCGAGCGGCGGCAGGTCGGGCAGCCCGTGCGAGCGGCCGAGCATCGACAGCTGCGCGGGAATCGCGCAGCGCGCGAGCGGCGCGACGGCCAGGCCGGCCTCGACCATGCTGAGCAGCCCGAGCAGGCTCGGGCTTTCATAGGAGGTGCGGTACGGCACCTTGGCGCGCTCCAGGCTGCGGATCGCGTTCTCGCGCGCGACGCTGCCCGGCATGAACACCGCAATCGGCAGCGGCCGCTCTTCCCACACGCGCGGCCCGTTCGTCATCGCGGCCCACGCCATCGGCTCGTGGCGGATGAAGTCGCCGGACAGCCCCTTGATGCGCGTGCCGCACACGAGATCGACGGTGCCGTCCTTGATCAGCGGCGCGAGCGCGCTGCTCGGCAGCCCCATCACCTGGATCTCGACCTTCGGGTAGGTCGCCGAGAATTTCTTCAGGACCGACGGCAGCAGCGACGACGCATAGTCGTCCGGCACGCCGATCACGACCTTGCCGGTCACTTCCGGCCGTACCACGGCCGCCCAGGCCTCGTCGCGCAGCGCCAGCATTCGTCTGGCGAATCCCAGCAGCACCTCGCCTTCGCGCGTCAGCACGATGCTGCGCGGCTTGCGCACGAACAGCGGCCGCCCGATCGCGTCTTCCAGGCTCTTGATCTGCATGCTCACGGCCGACTGCGAGCGGTTCACGGCCTCGGCGGCGCGGGTCATGTTGCCGGTTTCCGCGACGGCGACGACGGTGGCCAGCACGTCGTGATCGAGCATCTTCATGGGTATCAAAAAAACTGAACGTAACGATCAGCATTATGCGTTTTTATTGTTGCTGTGTGTCTGCCATAGTGCGATCACGCTGACGTTTCGCCCGAGGGTGGCGCGGCGTTCGGGCCGGCCGAGCCGGCGTGCAGCACTGAACAGGAAAGCGTGGTGTCTCGATGATGGACCATCCGTTGCGCGCCGCACTGGCCGCGGAATTGCATGCCCGGCCGTTCCTGCGGCTCGCCGAAGCCGTGTCGCTCACGCATTACGCGATCTACGCGGACGGCCAGCCCGACATCCACGAAACGCTGCTGCACGCGCTGTGCCGCGACACCGGCATCGCCGCGCCGCACGAAGGCGCGACGCATTACGCGGTGCAGTCGCCGAGCGGCTGGCACCTGAAGTGGGAGCGTCACACCGAATTCTCGACCTTCACGTTCGTCGCGCCGCGTCGCGACACCGGCTATTTCGACGATCTCGCGATCGAAGGCATTCCGGCCGCGTGGTTCGCGCGGCTGGCCGGCATCCGCTTCGTCGCGGTGCGCATGGAGCTGCTGTCGGGCGACGCCGCGCGGCGCGTGTGCGGCGACCTGCGCCGCTGGATCGACGGCCCCGCGCTCGTCGGCAGCAACGTGCTCGGCGGCGGCAAGGTGTTCTGCGACTGGCACGTGCGCGACGACGGCTTCATGCGCTTTCTCGTGGTCGACGAGGATTTCCGCGAGGAGCAGGGCGGCCGGCTGCTGCAGCGCCTGTATGAAATCGAAACCTACCGGATGATGGCGCTGCTCGCGTTGCCCGTCGCGCGCCGGATGAGCCGCGAGCTCGACGAGATCCACGCGGCGCTGCACGCATTGATGCAGCGGATGGACGCGAGCGGCGCGGACGGCGACGACACGGCGCTGCTCGTCAAGCTCACGCATCTCGCGGTGCGGGTCGAATCGCTGTCGGGATCGGGCGCGCGATTCAGCGCCTCACGGGCGTACGAAAAGCTCGTGCTGGCGCGCATCCACGAGCTGCGCGAGGAGCGCATCGAAGGGATGCCGACGATCGCCGAATTCATGGAGCGCCGCTTCGCGCCGGCGATGGAAACCTGCCGCAGCGTATGGGCGCGCCACGAGCAGATCGCCGCGCGGATCGCGCGGGCGGTCGACCTGCTGCGCACACGCGTGAACCTTGCGCAGGAAAAGGACGTGACGCGCCTGCTGGCGGGCATGGAGCGCACCGCGCGCAATCAGCTTCACTTGCAGCACGCCGTTGAAGGGCTGTCAGTGGCGGCCATTTCGTACTACGTGCTGTCGCTCGCGACGGCGGCGTTCAAGGCGCTGCACGTGATGAACCTGCCGGTCGATCCCGAGCTGGCGGAAGGCCTGCTGATCGCGCCGGTCGTGTTCGCGGTGATTCACATCACGCGGCGCACGCGCGCGCAGCTGGCGCGATCGGAGGCCGCGCATGACGGCGCGCCGGTGCATGCGGCGGCGTTGAAGCAGGCTGGTTAGACCATCTAAAACACAATCAATGAAAGGAATGGAGATGACTTTTTCGCAGACACAAGCGGGCTTTTACAGCGGTTTCGATGCCGCGTTCGACGAACCGGCACCGGGTGAGCCGGGCGCGCCGGACGAGCCGCGCGTGACGTCGTATCAAGCCGTGCTGCAGGAGCCGATGACGTCGCTCGTCGGGAATACGATCGATCGGCCGGACGTCGCGGCGGTGGCGATTCTCGGGTACAACTGACGCGCGGTCGCTTCGCGTCGGTTCAACGTAACGCGGGCGTTTCGTTCGAGTGAAGCGTCGAACGCCCGCGCGCCGACTTTGCCCGCCGTTCAGCATGACGGGCATTCAGCCGGACATCCGTTTGCGCGTCGCACGCGCGATGCTTTCCCCATTCGATTTCCCTGTCCCCTGCGCCAACGCCAGTTCGACGAACGCGCGCGCGGCCGCGCTCCGGTACGCCCCCTTGCGCTGCAGCAGCACGGCCGTGCGCCGCAGGACGGCCGGATCGAGCGCGACGGCAGCGAGATCGTCGTGCCCGGCCGCGATCGTCGCCGGCAGCAACGTCGCGAGATTCGTGCGGCGCACGATCTCGATCACCGCCCCCAGTGAATTTGCCTCCATCAACACGCGTGGCCGCACGTCGTGCTCGCGGAAATAGCGGTCGATCTGCACGCGTGTCGCGAACTCGGCCGTGAGCAGCACGAGCGGCGCATCGTGCAGCGCGCGCAGGCCGGCCTTGCGTTTCCCGGCGAGCGCATGCGCGCGGTTCACGACGAGCGCGAGCGTTTCGACCAGCAGCGTTTGCGCGTCGATATCCGCCGTCTGCACGTCCTCGAACGCGATGCCGACATCGAGCTCGTCGTCGGCGAGCAGCGCCTCGATGCGCTCCTGCGACATCTCGCGAACCGACAGCGACACATCCGGGTAGCGGCCGTGAAACGCCTCGACGAGCGGCCCGACGAGATAACTCGTGAAAGTTGGCGTGACCGCGATCCGCAGCGAGCCGCGGCTCAGGTCCTGCACGTCGTGAATCGCGCGCCGACCCTCCGCGAGATCGTGCAGCGCCTGCCGCGCATAGCGGAAATACACGTCGCCGGCGTCGGTCAGCCGCGTCACGCGCCCGGTGCGGTCGAACAGCTGCGCGCCGAGCGTCTCCTCGAGCTGCCGGATCTGCTGGGACAGCGCGGGCTGCGACACATGCAGCGCGGCGGCCGCGCGCGTGAAGCTGCGGTGCTCGGCGACGGCGAGAAAGTAGTGGATATGGCGCAGCAGCATGGCGGTTCCTATAAGTCCTGCTTATCGGGACGATCATAAATCAGTCTTTTACGTTATTGGAAGTCCGGCGTAACCTGCCCTTCATCGATTCCACCTGCACCGGAGAACACACGATGAAGGACATCATCGAAGGCTTCCTGAAGTTCCAGCGCGACGCCTATCCGGAACGCGCCGCGCTGTTCCGCGATCTCGCGCGCAGCCAGAACCCGCGGGCGCTGTTCATCTCGTGCTCGGACAGCCGGCTCGTGCCCGAACTCGTCACGCAGCGCGAACCGGGCGACCTGTTCGTGATCCGCAATGCCGGCAACATCGTGCCGTCGTACGGCCCGGAGCCGGGCGGCGTATCGGCGTCGGTCGAATACGCGGTGGCCGCGCTGCGCGTGACCGACGTCGTGATCTGCGGCCATTCCGATTGCGGCGCGATGACCGCGATCGCCACCTGCCAGTGCCTGGATCACATGCCGGCCGTTGGCCACTGGCTGCGCTACGCCGATTCGGCGCGGGTCGTGAACGAGGCACGCACGCATCGCGGCGAACGCGAGCGGATCGACTCGATGGTGCGCGAGAACGTCGTCGCGCAGCTCGCGAACCTGAAGACGCACCCTGCCGTGCGGCTCGCGCTCGAAGAAGGGCGTCTCGCGCTGCACGGCTGGGTCTACGACATCGAATCGGGCTGCATCGACGCCTTCGACGGCGCGACCGGCCGGTTCGTTTCCCTGGCGGACCACCCCGAGGTCCGCGCCACGCCCGCGATGCTTGCCGTCGCGGCCTGAATCCGGATTGCTCCCACCCCACCACGAGGAATTGCCATGATCCAGTCCCAGCACAGCCAGACCGCCCGCCACGCGCTTGCCGAAACCATCGTGCTCGCGAAGGCGCGCAAGAACCTGTCGTTCGCGCAGCTCACCGAAGGCACGGGCCTGAGCGAAGCGTTCGTGACGGCCGCGCTGCTCGGCCAGCACGCGCTGCCGGCGCACGCCGCACGCAGCGTGGCCGACAAGCTCGGCCTCGACGACGACGCGGTGTTGCTGCTGCAGATGATCCCGCTGCGCGGCAGCATCGACGATCGCGTGCCGACCGACCCGACCATTTACCGGTTCTACGAAATGCTGCAGGTGTACGGCACGACGCTGAAGGCGCTGGTCCACGAGAAGTTCGGCGACGGCATCATCAGCGCGATCAATTTCCGGCTCGACGTGAAGAAGGTCGACGATCCCGAAGGCGGGTCGCGCGCGGTGATCACGCTCGACGGCAAGTACCTGCCGACCAAGCCGTTCTGACGCCGGCGCGGTGCCGCGCAGGTTCCTGCCCGACGTGCGTGGGCCGCCGGCCGGCGCACGTTCCCGCCATTCCGTTTCAACGAGGACGCAGCCATGGATTTTGTGAAGCGCACGATCGATCTTGCGATGAAGAACGTGGAAGAGGGCGGCCGCCCGTTCGCGACGGTGATCGTCCGCGACGGCGAGATCGTCGCGGAAAGCCCGAACCTCGTCGCGCAAACCAGCGACCCGACCGCGCACGCCGAGATCCTCGCGGTGCGCGATGCGTGCCGCAAGCTCGGCACCGAGCACCTGAGCGACTGCGAGATCTACATTCTCGCGAGCCCGTGCCCGATGTGTCTCGGCTCGTTGTACTACTGCAGCCCCAAACGCGTGATCTACATCACGACGCGCGAGGACTACGCGCCGTTCTACCGCGACGACCGCAAGTATTTCGAGCTCGACACGTTCTACGCCGAATATGCGAAGCCGATCGACGAGCGCCGGTTGCCGATGGTGCAGCAGAAGCACGGCGACGCGATCAACGTCTACCGGCGCTGGAAGGAACTGAACGCGAAGTGATGTAACCCGCGCGGCGCACCGGCCGCGCGTGGCGGCCGCCCGGCTGCTCGTTTTCCCCACCCTCCGTTTCACCCGGCGGCGCCCATGCCGCCGGGTGCCCGCGCTGCCGCACGGGGCCGGCTTGGGCCCCCGTTTTCCCGCCTCGCCAAACATCGATCCCGTTCAATGTCCGGAACCGAAATCCGCGATCCAAAAGCTTTTTGACGGGTTTAAAAATTCGCACTGGAGACGACAGAAACGTGCGGAAAGCCCGATGAAAACCGATGAAATCTTCATGACAGCCAACGCGACGCGTCCGGTCGGTCGCGACTGACAGCCGCCGATCGTCGTGCGCTCCGCCACCCCTGTTTCATTGCGCCATTCGTTGCGGACGAGGAATCGCTCGATCCCTCCCCGCCAGCACCGCGCGACCGGCCGGCCGGTTGCGCCTGACGCCTGAGATTCGCTTACCTGCCTAACACGGACCATCATGAAACGGGATTCATTCAGTACACCTGATGCGCTGCATCGCCCGGCGACGGACATGCTCAAGCCGAACGACGCCTTCGTCCGCATCGAAAACGTCGTGAAGAAATTCGGCGACAGCACCGCCGTCGACAACGTGAACCTGACGATCGCGAAGAACGAGCTGTTCGCGCTGCTCGGCAGCTCGGGCTGCGGCA
>NZ_JAIZQO010000026.1:0-24244 GCF_020419725.1 Burkholderia sp. AU38729
CTGGACCAACCTGGTCAACCTGTACCGTTCGCTGGGCGGCGGGTGGATCGAGCGGGCCGGCGAAACGCCGCGCGCGCCGGATGCACCGGTCGACTACGACAAGGCGGCCGCTCCGGCGCCTGCGTCGCCAACGGCGACGAACGGGTAAGCAAGACCAAGGGCAGGGGCGAGCCATTGCCCCTGTTCGCGGAGGCTGCCCGACGCGAAAACGAAAACGCCACGGATGAAAATCCGTGGCGTTTCTTTTTCCGCAGTCTACGTAGCCGCTCGCGTCGGAAGCGGCGTTACGTTACCCCTGCTTTTCCCAAAGCGTGCGGCCGAAGAACGTCAGCGTGCGATCCCACGCCATTTGCGACCACACCGGATCGAACTGCGTGCCGGCGATACGGCCGGGGCCGACAGCCGTTTCGTTCGCGAATGCGTGATGCGCGAGATAGCGATGGAATTCGACATTGACCTTCGCATCGGTCAGCTTCTTCTCGAGCGCATCGACCTGGTCGATCGCGAAGAACGCATCCTGTGTGCCCCAGTGGCCCATCAGCGGCACCTTGAGCTTCGCCGGATCGAGGTAGTCGAGCGGCGGGAGGCCGTACCACGTGACGCCCGCGTCCGCATCGGCGAACTGCAGCGACAGCAGCGTGAGTGCGCCGCCCATGCAGTAACCCGTCACCGCGACACGCGAGGCGAGCGTCTTCAGATGCGTCACGGCGCCCGGAATGTCCTGCGAAGCCGTGTCGCCGAAATCGAGCCCGGTCATCAGGTGGTGTGCTTCCTCTTCCTCGACCGTTGATTTGCCGCGGTACAGGTCGGGCACGAGCGCGAAGTAGCCGCAGCGCGCGAGGCGATCCGCGACGCCACGGATCTGGTCGTTCAGCCCCCACCATTCCTGGATGACGACGACCGCGGGCGCGCCTTCGGTCTTCGCCGGCGTGGCGAGATAGCCCTGCAGTTCCTGGCCGTCCGGGCGTCGAAACGTGATCATGGAACCGGATGTTTGAGACATGAAACCGCTCCTTTTCGAAAAATGCGATGAGTGCGGCATCGGGGCCGGCCTGCGGGCGCGGCGACGATCGGGCAAGCCGGGCGTCGTGGTTCCGCTCGCGTTCGTTTTGACCGGCACCGACCACGCGGCCATTCTATGCGCAAACACCGGCTGCCGTCGTGAACGGAGCCGCGCGGCACGCGACTCGCGAGACCGCATCGATCGGGACGCGCAATCCGTTCCGGGCGCGGACGGCCGGAAAACAAACACCCCGCCCCGACGAACGGGAGCGGGGTGTTTCGTTTGCTGCGCGCGTATCGGAATACGCGGGCGCGTGTCCGGCTTACTGGCCGAAATACACGGAGTCGCGGCCATCCTGCTTGACTGCGATCGCGCGGCCGGCGCGTACGCCGGCGGAGGCTTGCGCGCCGTAGCCGGTTTCATCGGCGTTCGTCACGCGGGCCTGGGCGGTCTGCAGCGCGCGCGGGTAATACTGATCGGAGACTTCGGGCTTGTAGCCGGCCTGTTCGAGCTGGACGAGTTCCGCGCGCACCTGGGCACGCGTCAGCTGGCCCGACGGATTCGATTGTGCCAATGCGCCGTACGAGGCGGACAGGGCGGTTGCGGCGACGACAGCGTAGATGAACGACTTCATGATGACCTCCGGTTTCATTGATTTCGCGCTTCGCTTGTTGCGTTCAGCGGTTGATTGCATCGTAGCGATCGCGTTACCGGTCGGAAATACGCGTTCCAGCGAATGATTATTGCAACTGGGTAAACGATCTGGGGCGGCGGGGTGTTTCGTCTGATGATTGCGAGGCTGTCCGGCGCTTGACGGGGACTGCGGACGGAGCCATGAGTGGGGCGATGCCGTCGGTCGGTAGGGGCCACAAAACGACCAGTTAAATCGCATTACGAAGTATTTGAGTGAGGCTGTTTATATCGTTCGTGCCGTATTTGTGGCACACGGCCGCGTCACTCGACCAGGACCGCCTGCCGTTTCCGGTATTCGGCAGGCGTGATTCCAACGTGCCGGGTGAACGACCGCCTGAGCGTATCGACATTCGCGAAGCCGCATTTCGCGGCGACCTGTTTCGGCGTGTCGTGACCGTTCTCGAGCAAGTGGCGGGCGGCCGAAATGCGGGTCGCCTCGACCCATGCGGCCGGCGTCATGCCGACTTCCGCGCGGAACAGGCGTGCGAAGTGGCGCGGGCTCATGCCTGCATGCTTCGCCATTTCCGCCACCGAATGCTCGAGTTCCGGATTCGCCGCGATCCAGCGTTGGACCTCCTGCAGTACCGAACGTCCGGCAGGGCGCGCCTCGCCCTTGCGGCTGAACTGGAGTTGGCCGCCCGGGCGCTTGAAGAACATGACCAGTTGTGCGGCGACGCGCCGCGCGATCTCGCGGCCGAGATCTTCCTCGACCAGCGCGAGCGCGAGATCGAGCCCGGCCGTGACGCCGGCGCCGGTGCGCAGCTTGCCGTCGCGCACATACAGTGCGTCCGCGTCGACGGCGAGCGATGGATACGCTTCGGCAAGCGCATCGGCCGCAGCCCAGTGCGTGGTCAGGTGACGGCCTTTCAGCAGGCCGGTGGCCGCGAGGATGAACGCGCCGGTGCAGATCGAGCCGTAGCGCTTGCTCTGCACGGCCGCCGCTCGCAGCCACGCGAGGACGTCGGAGCGCAGTGCGATCCGGCCGGCGCTCGGCGCGCCGGCGACCAGCAGCGTGTCGATGCGCTCAGGAATGTCGGGAACGATCCAGTCGGGCAGCAACTGCGCACCGGACGAACTGCGGATCGGACCGGACTCGCTGGCGATGATCCGCAATGTATAGAACGGCTTCCCGCATTCGGCGTTCGCTTGCGCGAAGACGTCGAGCGGTGCGGAGACATCGAGCAGTTGAACGCCCGGAACGGCGAAAATTCCTACGACCTTCGGCATGATCGATTGCGTGGTGTGTCGAACGTGACGGGTAGCAGTATAGAGGCGCCAGTGGCGCGCGAGGCTCGCAGACGGGCCTGTTTCCGGCGTTCTTCCTGCTGCGCGGGCGCCGTGTCCGTCCGTCGCGCAAAATGGCAGGATCTGACGTAACACGTCTATTGGAGACAGCTATCGGACGCCGGAGAATCGAGGGTGTTTTCAATGGAGGTCGATCATGAC
Organism: Burkholderia sp. AU38729; assembly: GCF_020419725.1. Lineage (NCBI taxonomy): Bacteria > Pseudomonadati > Pseudomonadota > Betaproteobacteria > Burkholderiales > Burkholderiaceae > Burkholderia > Burkholderia sp. AU38729. The sequence continues at coordinate 3,143 of NZ_JAIZQO010000026.1, forward strand.
TGAGAACGTTGCAGGCATCACCATTCCCGATAGCCAATTGACGCGCGAAATCACCGAGCTCGTTCGCGATACCGCGTCTCCGTTGCTGTTCCATCATTCCAGCCGCGTGTTCTATTTCGCGGCGCTTGCGGGCCAGCGGCGCGGGCTGAAATACGATCCCGAGCTGCTCTACTGCGGGTGCATGTTCCACGACATGGGGCTCACGCACAAACACAGCAGCGCATGCGAGCGTTTCGAGGTGGACGGCGCCAATGCCGCACGCGATTTCCTGAAGGGCAAGGGCATTTCGCAGCAGGATATCGACGTCGTGTGGACCTCGATCGCGTTGCATACCACGCCGGGCATCCCGCAGCACATGCATCCGGTGATCGCGCTCGTTACCGCGGGCGTCGAGATGGATGTGCTGGGCCTGACCTATCCGGAATACAGCGATGTGGAGCGCGAGGCCGTCGTTCGTGCGCATCCGCGTACGCCGCACTTCAAGGAAGACATCATTCAGGCGTTCTACGACGGGATCAAGCACAAGCCTGATACGACGTTCGGCAACGTGAAGGCCGATGTGCTCGCAGACAAGGACCCGCATTTCCACGCAGGCAATTTCTGCAGCGTGATCCGGTCGTCCGCGTGGGCCGGCTGATTGCTCGCGGTGTGGCGCACGATCCCGGATATTGAGCGGGGGTCGTGCGCGAAAAGTGAATCGTGGCTCCTGAATGACTAAGTCGTGCGACTGTAGATGGCAACCGCACGATCGAACCCGGGCACACGTGAACGCCGCATCGTACGGCGACAACGCCATCATTCGGACAGCCGGCCCGGGCTGAAAGGTACCCATGTATGGGAGCGTAATTCGTAACGCTGCCGGATTTTCAACCGATACGAACGTTCCAATGGCTTCCACACTTCATGACTTACCCGACAGCCCCTGTGTCGGTGTGTGCTCGACGTTGTTCGACGATCTCTGCAAGGGATGCGGCCGAACGGCTGACGAGGTCTCGCACTGGGTGTTCATGAACGATGACGAGAAACGCGCGATATGGGAGCGCATCCGGCACGAGTGCACGGCGATGCGGTTCCGTCGCGATGGACGGTGAATCGTCGGGAGCGGCGTTCCTGATGACGGGGCGCGCTTGAAGAACATCCACTTGTCTTGATCGAACCGATCGACCTTGCCGGGGAGGATGAGCCGGCGAAATCGGAGAAAATGCAATCAGTTAAAAAGTTGTTACGTGACAACCGTGCGGCGTTTGTCGGGACTTTATATACTGAATAATTGCACCCCATCCCCTGGGCGAATCTCCGATTCGCGGCCGTAGAAGCTTGCCTCCAGGTGGATGGCGTACGTCGTCCTCGCCTCCGCAGGCACCCCGACGAGCACCACAGGCACGCCCTTCATCCGCGTCCGCAGGTTTTCGGCAAAACGCCTATAATGATTGGGCAAATTGCCGGGAGAGACCATGAGCACCATTGCTTTCCATCCTTCGGGCGTCGCGCACCCGCGTCAGGCCGAATTCACGATTCTCGAACAGCTGCTGGCGATCCGTGTCCGATCGGGGGCCGATCTTGCCGAGTTGGCGAGCGCCCGCATCGACGTCTCGGTGATCGACCGTCTGTCCGAGCGCGGGCTGAAATCCGACGAGCTGGCCTTCATCATTCCGCGTCGCACGCTGAGCCATCGTCGTCAGGCGCACGAACGCCTGTCGCAGGAGGAATCCGACAAGGCGATCCGTCTCGCGCGCATCGTCGCGCAGGCGACCGCCACGTTCGGCGACCAGGAGAAGGCGATGGCGTGGCTGCGCAACGGGCTTCAGCGCTTCGGCGGCCGCACGTCGCTCGACATGGCGAGCACCGAGCATGGCGCGCGGCTCGTCGAGGAAGCCCTCACGCAAATCGACGAGGGGTACTTCGCTTGACGACACTGTGGCGGATCAGCAATTTCGCCGACCTGAAAGGGATCGGCGGATTGCGCGCCGGCGGGCGCTGGCATTTTGCCGGGCAGCCCGTCGTGTATCTCGCCGAGCATCCCGCGCTCGCACTGCTCGAGACGCTCGTTCATTTCGAAATCGCCACGGTCGCGCAATTGCCGAGCGGATACCAGTTGCTTCGCATCGAGGTGGCCGATTCGGTCGATATCGCCGAAATCGCGGAGGGCGACGCGCCGGACGACTGGCGAACCAACGTCGACTGGACCCGCAGCGCCGGCACCGAGTGGCTGCATACGCAGCCGAGCGCGCTGCTGCGCGTGCCGAGCGTCGTCGTGCCGCACGCGCACAACTTCCTGCTGAATCCGCTGCATCCGGTCGCTTCCGAGGTTCGTATCGCCGAAGTCATGCAATCGCCGTACGACACACGGATTCTGCGGCTGATCCAGTCGCCGCCGGGCGAATAGGGCGCCGAGCGACTCGCGGCGCGCGCCGAGCGCGGGCCGGATCAGCGCTCGTGCGCGGCGCGGTCCGCGGCCGCATCGGGCGGCAGCGTCTGCCGGATGCGCGTGACCGTTCGCGTGCTGACGAGACCGAGCATCGCACTGACGTCGGCATGCGCGTGGCCTGCAAGCAACTGGCGGCGCGCATACGTATTGCGCAGCACGCGCGGGCTCATGTCCGCCGCGTGGAAACCGATCGCGGTCAGCGCGTCGCGCACCACGAGCAGCAGGAACATGTCGTTCATCGCGCCACCGCCGCGCGGCGCGGGAAACAGCAACGCGGATGCCGGCGTGTCTGCCGAGCGCACCCGCCATGCGGCGAGCGGCGCCAGCGCAAATTCGGCGAGCGTGATTCGGCGCCCCGGCCGCGCCCGATCGCGCGGCACGGCGAGCGCAGGCGGCTGCGCGTCGAGATCGGGCGCGTCGCAGGTTGTCGCCCGTATCTCGGCCGACGTGATGCCGCTCGCAAGCAGCAGCGCGACGATTGCGCGATTCCTGCAGTCGGTGCGCGTGTCGTGTGCTCGCGGCTGCACGTGGCGCTGCAGCGCTGCGTCGGCATCGGGTGGCAGATAGCACGGCTCGGGCTCGCCGTCCGGCCATGCGAGATCGCGCGTCGTCCGGCCGGCCGGATGGATCGTGCGCACGCCGGCGTCGACCAGATGCCGGCCCAGCCGGTCGATCAGCTTCGCGTAGCGCACGCGGGTCGACGTGCCGGGCGCGCAGGTGCGATCGAGTTCCGCCAGGAAGGCCGCGACGTGGTCGGGTCCGAACGTGGCCAGCGACACGCGTCGTGCGGTCAGATAACGCAGGAACCGTTCGAACATCGCGACGTGCTGCACGACCGATCGCGGCGCGAACGGCCGGCGATCGGCGCCGGTCGCGGCGGTCTCCTGCCACGCGCGGAAGGCGCCAACGGGGTCGTGAATCCAGCGATTCGTGTCCATGCACGATTTATAGCCGGACGCGGTCACGCCGGCAATCGTCCCGATGTCCTGTTGGCCGCCCGGCCCGATGCAAGCGCCGTGTCACTGCGCGGTACGCGTGTCGTCGATGCCGTCGTTGTTCATCGTCAGGTAGACCAGCACGAGCAGCAGCGTGATGAAGAAGCGGAACGCGTCCGGCACGCCGTTCCATTGCTTCGACATCCACATGCCGAACCACTCGCCGCCGACCGACATGAAGGCGACCTGCCACGTGAGGAAGCCGAGCGTCAGGCCGGCGATCGCATACGCCTTGGCCGCGCGGAATGCCGCATCGCCGGCGCGTCGTGCGCGCAGCAGGCGGACACCGCCGATCCAGCACAGCACGGCCGTCAGCGTTTCCAGTGAAATGATGCCGATATAGCCGGCGTGATGAATCCACGTCGTGCCGATCGCGCGAAACATGATCCCGTTGCCGGGGAACGTCGTGTCCATCAGGAACACGTGATGCACGAACGCGAAATTCGTCGCGTAGTCGGTGATGTTGCCGAACGCGACGAGCGAGGCGAAAAAAGCCATGGCAAGCACCATGGCTGCCTTGGAAAGACGAACCATCATATTGGACTCCGAAATGAATAGGCAGGAGAAAACGCGACCGCGCGGCGATCAGCCGGCGTTCGGGGCGATACCTGCGTGAGCGTGTCCGGCGGGGCCGGCGGTTTGCGTGCGTGGCACGGCGGCGCGGAGATCGGGACTGGAAGACCTGAAGCCGGGGCGGCGTCGAGGAGACGCACGCGCCGGCTGGATCGAGTGCCCGCGCCAGGAGGGAGCGGCGATTGTCGGTCGAACCTCGAGCGTCGTCAAGCGGGGCCTGCGCGCGTGTCGCGCTGCCGGCCGTCGCCGCTATGCGTCGCGCGAGGGCGCAGTTGCTGCTACCGTGCCTACCCGTCCCCTTGCCCGCGCCAATGCAGCGAACGCCAGTTGCGTCGCAATGGCCGCGAGCGTACCGGCCGCCATGCCGTTGCCGAACACGATCTGCACCGGCGCACCGAAATGGCGATACAGGTTCGGCACCAGGATCGGCGCAAGGCCGACGACGAGCGCGGCTGCGAGCGTGTACTGGTTGGCGCGCACGTGCAGGTCGACGCTCGCGAGCAGCCGGATGCCCATCACGCCGATCATCGCGAACACGACCAGCGCGGTGCCGCCGACCACGGCGGCCGGAATCGCATACGCGAGCCGCGCGAGCGGTGCGAACAGCGCGATGACGATCAGGATCGCACCGGCGGCAGCCGTCACGTAGCGCGAGCGCACGCCGGTCGTCTGCACGACACCGATATTCTCGGCGCTGGTCACGATCAGCGGCGTGCCGAACAGCGCGCCGGCCAGCGACGCCAGCGCATCGCCGCGTATCGTCTTCGGCACGTCACGCGACAGCGAGATCGGCTTGCCACACGTTTCGCCGACGGCGACCGTCTGCGCGGTGGCCTCGGCCATCGAGATCGCGGTGAAGATCAGCAGCGGCAGCGCGGCCAGCACGTCGAAGCGCGGCATCCCGAACGGCAGCCATACCGGATGCGTGAACAGCGGGCCGCGCCACACGTCGGCGAGCGCCGGCATCGCATCGAGCGCCCAGCCGAGCGTCGCACCGGCCATCAGGCCGATCAGCACCGCGAGCCGCCCGAGCGTGCCGCGGAACGCACCGGCCACGACGACGGTGGCGACGATCGTCGCCAGCGCGAGACCGAGTGCGCGCGGCTGCGCGAAATCGGCCGAACCGGGTTGGCCGACGACGATCGTCGCGTAGATCCGGATCAGGTTGACCGACACGAGCAACAGCATCGCGCCGACGACGATGCGCGGAAAGAGCCGCAGGCAGCGCGTGAAGACGGGCAGCAGCACCCAGTAGAACGCGCTGGCGAGCAATGCCGAGCCGGCCGCCGTCGGCAGGCCCGATTGCGCGGCGATGCCGGCGAACAGCATCGTCGGCGCACCGCCGGGCACCATCACGAACGGCATGCGTGCGCCGATCGGCCCGGCGCCGAGCGATTGCAGAAGCGTGCCGATCCCGCACGCGAAGAACGTCGCGCCGATCAGCTGGACCGTCAGGTCCGCCGGCAGCGCGAGCACTTTTGCGATCAGGAACACGGCCGTGATCGGGGACGCGGCCATCGACAGCACGTGCTGCAGCCCGAACAGCGCGAGCTGCCAGGCGGGCAGCCGTGCGTCGATGGGTGTTGAGATCGGATCGTGCGACACGACAGGCCCCTTCGAAGCGAACGGCGACGAGCGCCGGAAACCGGCGGTGAACGAACGGTCAGGCCCGCAGCCAGGGCAGTTGCGCGGCGCTGTAGCGGAACGTCTGGAATACGCTGTTGAGCTGCCCGGGGCCGGTCTTGCGCGCGGCTTCGTCCGGGTATTCGGCGAACCACGGAATCACGTATTCCCAGACGACCTCGCCGGCGGGCGTCACTTCGAACAGCCGGCCCGTCGATGATTCGGTGACGTGCGTGTTGCCGTTCGGCAAGCGTTGCGCGTTGCCCATGAACGGCGTGTAGAACAGGTTCACGACGTCATCCGCATACGACCACACGACGCGCTGTGTCGCCGGATCGATCTCGACGACGCGCGAGAACACGACGTGCGCGCCGTGGCGGAAATTGCCGTTGTCGAACGCGAGGATGTTGCCGTTCGGAAGCGGCACCGGCGCATGCTGGTGCGACACGACGTCGGGCCCGATCCGCAGGTCGACGCGGCCGGTTTCGCGATTCACGCCGATGATGCCCGACGTCGTGCGCAGGCTCATCAGTACGCGGCCGTTCGCATCGACCGCGAGGCCGTTGACGAGCGGCCAGTGATAGCGCCCGAAACCGGCCGCGATCGGGAAATCCTCGGGCCGCAGATGGTCGCGCGCATGCCATTCCCAGACGATCTGCCCGGCCCGGTTCACTTCGCGGATCACGTCCGCATACATCGCTTCGTCGTCGCCGTGCGGCGTGCCGCCCGGCACGCGCCGCGCGAACGCGGCGTCGACCGGCTCGCACGCGGCGTAGAGCAGGTTGCCGTTCGGCAGCCACTGCGCATCGTGGTGGTGCGCGGGATCCTCGTAGCGCCATACGGTTTCGCCTTGCGGCGTGACTTCGTAGAAGTCGCCGCCATGCCACATCGACCACGGCGCATAGCGCGATTCGGATTGCGGATGGTTGCCGTTGTAGCCGAGGTTGCCGTTCGGGAGGATCACCGCATGGCGGCCGGGGCGCACGGGCATCTTCCACTGGTGGGCGACTTCGCCGTCGATGCCGACGAGATAGACGTTGCCGTCGGCCGTCTGCGGCGCGATGAGCGTATAGCCGCCCGCGGACAGGGCGGGATCGTGGGCGATGAGGCCGACGCCACGGCGGCGCTGGGTAATCTGGTCGACGGTTGTCACTGCGGTCTCCATTCGAATCGGATGCGGGGATGCAGCGGAATCTAGACGATCCGGACGGTCAGTAAAATTGGATTATTCTTGACGGCCTGTTCGGAAAAATCTAACGGACCTTTTATGCGTTCGATATCGCAGACATTCCGCTGTTTCGACGAGGTCGCGAGGCGCGGCTCGATTCGCAAGGCGGCCGACGCGCTGCACCTGACCGCTGCGGCGGTGCACCAGCAGATCCGCAATCTCGAGGACCAGGTCGGCGTGCCGCTGTTCGACCGGCTGCCGCGCGGCATGCAGTTGACGCTCGCCGGCGAGATCGTGATCGCGGCCGTGCGGCGCGGCCAGCGCGACTTCGACAACGCGCTCACGCAGGTCGAGGACCTGCGTGCGCTGCGTCGCGGGCACGTGAACCTGGCGGTACCCGCGTCGACCGCGGAAAGGCTCGTGCCCGACGCGATCCTCGCTGCGCTGCGTCGCTATCCGGGCGTCACGTACAGCGTGCGTTCGGGAAACGGCGAGAGCATCGTGCGCTGGGTCGAGACAGGCGAGGCCGATATTGGCTATGCGTTGCGCCGGCGCACGTCGGCGGGCGTCGTCGAGGTGCGCGCATTCGCTCAGCCGCTGGGTGTCGTCACTGCGCCCGGCCATCCGCTCGCGGCGTCCGGCGGCAAGGTGCGGCTGCGCGACTGTTTCGCGCATCCGCTGATCCTGATGACACCCGACACGGAGCTGCGCGCGATGTTCGACCAGATCGATGCGCGGCAGCCGCGCAACGTGCGGCCGCTGATCGAGACGGGCTCGGTGCCGATGGTTCGGCGCCTCGCGGCCGAAGGCGCGGGTGTCGGCTTCCTGATCGCCGAGAACGTCGCGGACGACGTGGCCGCTGGCCGGCTCGCGTGGACGCCGCTTGCCGATGCGGGGGCGCGCTCGTTCAGCTGCATCTATCAGCGGACCGACATGAGCGCGACCGTTGCGATGACGATGTTTCTCGAGTTCTTCTCCGAGGCGATCGAAGCGATGGAGCGCGGATTCGTGCGCGACGGTGGCGCAGCCGGCAAGCGCCGTCGGGCAGCAAAGTAACGCCATCGGTCGCGCGGGCGCATCGCACTGCGATGCAGTGCAACACGCGAACCCGCGTGCGTAAGCGGTGACGTTGCGCACACAACATCCGGCCGCGCGACGCCAATCCCTTATTGCGGAAAAAATTCTGTTCATGGGACTATCGAGCGCGTTGCCGGCGCACCGAGGGGGTCGCAGGCAGCGTGATGTCCATCGCAACGACCTACGAGAACATCGGCAGACAATGAACAGAACAGCGATTTTTCCGTATGCGTCCGCGTTGCTCGCGGCCGCCCTGTTGACGGCATGCGGCGGCGACGTCGAGAACGACGCAGGCCGCACGCCGACACCTTCCACCGATGCGAGCTGCCTCGCGGTCGACAACAGCGGCGCGACGGTCGTGGTGGGCTCGAACCAGCCGGGCGACCCGTCATTGCCGGAGGCCTCCTCGGGCTATCGCACCGGGATGAAGCCGGTTTATGCGAAGACCTACCTGGTGGCCACGTCGAACGCGTACGCGAGCGCGGCCGGCTGCGCGGTGCTGAAGAAGGGCGGCACGGCCGCCGACGCGGCGGTCGCCGTGCAGGCCGTGCTTGGCCTGACCGTGCCCGAGGCGACGGGCCTCGGATCCGGCGGCGTGCTGCTGTACTACGATGCGCGCGGCAAGACGCTGCAGGCGTACGACGGCCGGGAAACCGCGCCGGCGGCCGCGACGGAGAACTACCTGCGCTACGTCGACGACGCGACCGACCGGTCCGCGCCGCTGCCGAATGCACGGGCGAGCGGCCGCTCGATCGGCACGATCGGCGTGCCGAGGCTGATCGAGGCGCTGCAGCAGGATCACGGCCGGCTGCCGTGGCAGAACCTGTTCGGCGATGCGATCACGCTCGCGACCAACGGCTTCCCGATCGGTGGCCGACTCGCCGACGCGATCGCGGCGAATGCCGCGAACCTGAAGCGCGACCCCGAGGCCGCCGCGTATTTCCTGAACGCGGATGGGTCGCCGAAGACGCTCGGCACCGTCCTGAAAAATCCGGCCTATGCGCGCACGCTGACGCAGATGGCGCAGTCGGGTGCGAACGCGCTGTACACGGGGCAGATCGCGCAGGACATCGTAGCGAAGATCGCGACGACGAAGGGCGCGGACGGGTCGACGCTCACGCCGGGCAAGACGACCGTCGCCGACCTCGCCGCGTACCAGGCGAAGCGCCGCGATCCGGTGTGCACGACCTATCGCAGCTACTGGGTATGCGGGATGCCGCCGCCGTCGTCGGGCGGCATCGCGGTCGCGTCGGCGCTCGGCATTCTCGAGAATTACGACCTGAAGTCGCTGAAGCCGACGGCGATCGATCTCGAAGGCGGCAAGCCGACCGTCACGGGCGTGCACCTCATCACCGAGGCGGAACGGCTTGCGTATGCCGACCGCGACAAGTACGTGGCCGATACCGATTTCGTGCCGCTGCCGGGCGGCACGTGGAACACGCTGCTCAACAAGCCGTACCTGAAATCGCGCGCGGCGCTGATCGATCCGGCCAAGAGCATGGGCACCGCCCAGCCCGGCAATCTGGGCGCGGTGCCGCTCGGTGTCGACACGACGCTGATCGAGCACGGCACGAACCAGTTCACGATCGTCGACGGCGACGGCAACGTGCTGAGCGCGACGACCACGGTCGAGTCGAGCATGGGCTCGTTCCACATGACCAACGGCTTCCTGCTGAACAACCAGCTGACCGATTTTTCCGCGAACCCGGTCGATAGCGCGGGCAATCCGGTGGCCAACCGCCTGCAGCCGGGCAAGCGGCCGCGCAGCTCGATGGCGCCGACGATCGTGTTCGGGCAGGCCGCGGACGGTTCGCGCGGCGATTTCGTGATGGCGACCGGTTCGCCGGGCGGCGGCACGATTCCGCAATATGTGGTCAAGACGCTCGTCGGCGCGCTCGACTGGGGGCTCGACGCGCAGCAGTCGGCGGGGCTCGTCGACTTCGGTGCGAGCAACAGCCCGACGACCACGATCGGCGGCGAGCACCCGAATGTCAACACGACGAACAACGGGGCGAACGATCCGCTGATCACGGGGCTGCTCGCGCTCGGGCACAAGGTATCGACGTCCGCGCAGGCGAGCGGCGTCAATACCGTGATGCGCGTAACGGTCGGCCAGTCGCCCGCGTTGCAGGGCGGCACCGATCCGCGGCGTGAAGGCGTCGTGCTCGGCGATACGTTCCGGCCGTAACCGGGCAGATCGCGCGGCCCCGAACTACCTGTATGCATCGACGGGCGGTCGGGGCCGCACATCGTGAAGGTGTCGCAATGACGAGCGCGCATCTGCTTGAAATGGACGCCATCCTGTCGGCGCCGGGCTTTTTCGATTTCCTCGACGACCTGGATTGCGATCGCGCGCTGGACAGTCGCGATGCCGAGCTGTTCGATGCGCAGTGGATGGCGTCGTTCGATGAAGTCGATGGCGATCCAGGCACAGCGGTCGACCGGCCGGCCGTGAGCGCGCTGAGGGAAAAGGCGTTCAAGCTCGCGTTCGGCGCAGCGGGGAACGCCGGTGCGGCGGCATGCGTATCCGACGATATCGAACTCATCGCGAGGAATTGGTTGTCGGGCCGCACCGATGGCTGGGCGATACACGTTCTTTGGAATGCTTATCGAAGCGGCCGGTTTTCCTGATCCGCCCCGATTGGCCGCGTCGCCGTCGTGTGATGCTCCGCGTGGCACGTCTCCAGCGTCACCCCGTCCACCGCTCAATCCCGCCGCAAGCCCCCGATTGTCAAACTATGTGAGGCAATCGTCAGCATTTGCAACGGAAGTAACAGTCCCCGCAAATCAGTCGTTTTGCGCGTCCGCGCCGCTACATTAGCTCCACCTGCCGCACGTCGCGGCAAGGCATGCGACAAGCCGCACGAAGGCGGCCCGCAGCAACAACGTCTTTGGGGAGAATGACCATGAACACGATTCGTACGATTCTGGTGGGTGCTGCACTGACGGCAATGGCGACTTCGGCTGCTTTCGCACAGACGGCCCAGACCGGTGCCCAGGGTTCCGCAGGTGTCGGCGCGCAGGTTCAGACGCCGCTGCTCGGCGGTGGCGTGGGCGTGCAGGCTGGCGCCGGCGCGAATGCGGCAGGCTCGGGTTCGGGTGCGGGCAACGTCGTTGGCGGCGCGCTGAACGGCGTCGGCAAGACGGTCGGCGGCGTAGGCTCGGCAGCCGGCGACACGGTTGGCGGTGCGACGCATGCGGTCGGTTCGGCAGCGGGCACCGCGAAGGATGCCGCCGCATCGGCCGTCCACTCGACGAAATCGCACGTGAAGCACGTCGCGGGCACGGCAAAGAGCCGTGCGCAAGGCGCGATGTCGACGGCAGGTGACGTCGCGGGCGGCGCGAAGGCGAAGGCCGGCGAGGCGCTCGAAGGCGCGACGAACTCGGTGCAGGGTGGCGCATCGGTCGGTGTGAAGGGTTCGGCGTCGGCGCAAGGCGGCGCGCTGTAAGCGTCACGCTTCCCGATAGAGCCCGGCCCGCTTCGATGCGGGCCGGGCTTTTTTATGGGCGCGCGCGGCGTGCCGTTCATCCCGTCCTCGATACCGGGATGCGTCGGCGTTCGCCACCCATCCGGCGACGCGACGGGCCTGCCTGCCGGCATGGACCGGCAACGTGCGGCGTGCGCACCCCCTGCCCATCGCCCGCCGGCCATGCTTAAATAGCGAGGCTCCCGGTTGCCGGGCCGCCGCGATCGCGGCGCCGTGGGATACGGGCCAGCATGTCCGATCGACATCGTGACGACAGACGACACCAAAACGCCGTTCCGGCCAGCCCGGCGCGGCCCGATAACATTCCGAGGCATCACGTCATGACCATCCTGTTCCGTCTTCTCGCGCTCGCCTGCGCGCTCTGGCTGGCCGCCTGCGCAGGGTCGCCCCCGCCGTCCGGCAGTACCAGCGCATCCGCCGCCGCACCGGACGCCAGCGAACGCCGCGGGCTCGGCACGGCATGGGGCGAGTCGGTGCGGTCCGAAACCCGCCAGGTCGATTTCGAACGCGCGGATCCGGCGAAGCCGACGGATCTCGCGTCGGTCTACTACAACGACGCGTTGCCCGGACATCCTCCCGCGTCCCAGGTTCGCCGGTTGCCGACTCGCGTCGCACTCGCCAACGGCGACATCGCGCTGTCGTTCACGGACGAAAAGGGCGCGCCGCTGCGTCTGGCACGCAGCGACGGCCGCTGGCACATGGCGGGCGTCGAAGGTTCGCGCTACATGATCGTGCTGCGCAACCAGGGGCGCCGTACGTTCGAGATCGTGTCGAGCGTCGACGGGCTCGACGTGCTGTCGGGGCGGCCCGGCAGCTATACGAACGGCGGTTACGTGCTGTATCCGGGCCGCACGCTGACGATCGAGGGTTTCCGCAAGAGCCGCGACGAAGTCGCCGCGTTCCGCTTCGCGGCGGTGCCCGACAGCTATGTCGCGAATTCGAAGTATGGCGATGCCGCGAACGTCGGCGTGATCGGTGTCGCGGTGTTCGCGCAGAAGGAGAACGACGAGGAAGCGCTGCGCCGCAACGCGAATCCGTTCCCCGGCAATGACAACGGCTATGCACCGCCGCCGGTACCGCGCGGCGAGTGACGGCATCTCGTGGATCGGCCGCGTGCGTCGTGACGAACGACGCGCGCGGGGCGTTCCTGGATCGGGGCTGCCCGAACGGCATGCCGGCGCATGCGATGAACTTCACCACCCTCCTGCGCGATTGATGCGGACACGGATCATCCCGATGAAATCGATGGCGTTGAAGCTCGCGGCGCTGGCGCTGCTGGCCTCGAATGCCGCCGTTGCCTTCGCCGAAACGCCGGCGCCCGAATCGGTGCGGCTCGCCAACGGTCACGCGATCGAATGGGCGCGCCCGGGGTTGTTCGAGGTCGATGCCGCCCGCCACCGGAAATCGGTATTGATCGTGCCGGCCGCGCTTCGCCACGCATTGCGCGATGCATCGAGTGTTGCATTCCCGTCGGACCGTTCGAAGCGAATCGACGGCAAAGACTATCTGCTGGTCGTCGTCAACCGCTCGTCGAGCAGCCGCCCGACAGGATATTGCGGCGCGGGCGAAGAAGGGGCGCTGTACGTGCTGGAGCTGCACGGCGCCCATGCCGTGCCGCGTTTCTCGCTGCCGGTTCAAAGCTGCCTCGACTCCGTTTCGCTCGACACCGACGGTGGCGCGCAATCGCCCTACCTGGCGATCGCGTGGCGCGACGACCCGGTCGGCATCGACATCCGGTGGGAATTTCTTTCTCACGGCGGTGCAACGCATCGCGTCTATCGTTTCGTGAACGGCACGTTTGTCGAGACCGGGATTCCGCAGTAACGCGGCCGGGCTGCGGCACAATGGCCGTTCGAATTCGCGTCGCGTGCACTCCCACCATCCGGATCGACGGAGAGCCTCATGTCGTTACCCGCTTTCAGGTACCATCCCGACCCGCTGGCAACGGGTAGCGTGATCCGCTCGGACGCGCGCTGCGTGTGTTGCGGCGATGCACGTGGTTACGTGTACGCTGGCCCCGTGTATGCGGTCGACGAGTACGAGCAATGCATCTGCCCGTGGTGCGTCGCCGACGGTTCGGCACACGCGCGGCTCGATGCGGTCTTTACCGACACGTACGGCATCGGCGGCGGCGAGTGGGATGATGTACCTGACGCGGTCGTCGACGAAATCGCCTGCCGCACGCCGGGCTTCCAGGGCTGGCAGCAGGAACGGTGGTGGACGCATTGCGGCGATGGCGCGCAGTTCATTGGCCGGGCAGGTGCGGGCGAACTGACGGCGCTCGGCCCGCAGGCGGTCGTGTCGATTCGCGAATCGACCGGACTCGACAAGGGCGCCGAGTGGGAGCGCTTCTTCGCCGCACTCGACAAGGACGGCTCGCCGACCGCGTATATGTTTTGCTGCATCCATTGCGGCGAACTCGGCGGCTACCAGGATTGCGACTGATGGCCCGGCTGACGGCACCGCACGTCGATCGCTGGCCCCATCGTCATGAAACAAAGGAATCTTCGTGAAGTTCATCCACGCGGCAGACATACACCTCGACAGCCCGTTGCACGGCCTGAGCGCCTATCCCGACGCGCCGGCCGCGCAGTTGCGCAACGCGTCGCGCGAGGCGCTGCGACAGCTCGTGGATCGTGCGATCGAAGAGGAAGTCGCGTTCCTCGTGATCTCCGGCGACCTGTACGACGGCGACTGGAAGGACCACAACACAGGCATCTTCTTCGGCCAGCAGATGGGGCGCCTGCGCAAGGCCGGCATCCGCGCGTTCGTCCTCGGCGGCAACCACGATGCCGAAAGCGAGATGACGAAGAAGCTGACGCTGCCCGACAACGTCACCGTGTTCGGTCACCGCAAGGCGGAAACCCACAAGCTGCCCGAATTCGACGTCGCGCTGCACGGGCAGAGCTTCAAGGACAAGGCTGTCGTCGACAATCTCGCGATCGGCTACCCGGACCCGGTGCCCGGTTACTACAACATCGGCGTGCTGCACACGGCGCTCGAAGGCTATGCGGCGCACGCGAACTATGCGCCGTGCACGCTGGCCGAACTTCACGCGAAAGGCTACGACTACTGGGCGCTTGGCCACGTGCACGAATTCCAGCAATGGTCGGGGCCGTCCACGGTGGTGTTTCCCGGCAACCTGCAGGGGCGCCATATCCGCGAGACGGGCCGCCGCGGCGCGGTGCTCGTGACGGTCGAGCAGGGCCGCACGCAGGTCGAGCGCCTGTATCTCGACGTGCTTCGGTGGGAAGCCGTGTCGGTCGACGCGTCCGATTGCCTTACCGTCGCCGACCTCTCGAGAAAAATCGGCCAGGCGCTGGAAGCGCTGCTGACCGTCGACGGCCATGTGCCGCGCGCGGTGCGCGTGACGGTCACGGGGCGCACGCCCGCGCATGGCCTCTTTTTCGGCCGCGCGCCGCAGTTGCGCGCGGAGGTGCTGAACCAGATCGGCATCATCGGCAACGAGCGGCTGTGGCTCGAGAAGGTCCGGCTCGCGACGTCCGCTACCGATCATCAGCCGGGCGAAAGCGAGCCGCTCGAAGCGCTGGAGGACCTGAAGCAGATCCTGGCCGACGCCGCGCGCGATCCGGATTTCCTCGAACTGCTCGAGCGCGACCTGAAGCCGTTCGTCGGCAAGGTGCGCAGCGACGTGAAGGAAGAGGTGCCGTTGTTGACGATGGCGCGCGCGGGTGAGCTGACCGCACTCGTCGAGCAAGTCGGGCCCGCGTTGCTCGCGCGGCTGGCGAGGGGGGAATAAGCGATGCGGATCAACCGGCTCGAACTGATCAAGTACGGCAAGTTCACCGACGAGACGCTGCGTTTCCCGGCGGCCGGCGAGGATTTCCACGTGATCGTGGGGCCGAACGAGGCCGGCAAGTCGACGATTCGCACGGCCGTGTCGGAGCTGCTGTTCGGGATGAAGCTGCAGACACCGCTTGATTTCCTGCACAGCACGCCCGAACTGCGGATCGGCGGCGTGCTGGAGAGCGGCACGGGCGAACTCGCGTTCCACCGCGCGCGCGGGCGCAGTCCGCTGCGCACACCCGCTGACGACAAACTGCCCGACGACTTTCTGGCCGCCGTCCTTGACGGCGCCACGCGCGAATTCTTCGAACAGATGTTCGGGCTCGATCACGGGCGTCTGGTCGACGGCGGCCGGAGCATTCTCGACGCCTCCGACAAGCTCGGCCAGGTGCTGTTCGAATCGGCTGCCGGTGTCGGCAGTCTCGGGCCGGTGCGTGAGGAGCTCGAGGCGCGTTCGGCTGAACTCTGGGCGCCGCGCCGCAGCGGCAGCGCGTTTGCACTCGCCGAATCATCGTTCAACGAAGCCGTGACCGAACTGAAGACGGTTCAGGTGCGCACGCGCGACTGGGTCGAGCGCAAGGACGCGCGCGAAGCGGTCGAACAGCAGATCGAGCAGGCACGTGCCGAACAGCGTCGGCTCGAAGCGCTGCGCTCGAAGCTCGAACGCGTGCGACGGCTGGCACCGTACCTGAAGGAACTGACGGTCAAGGACGCCGCGCTGGCGGAACTGGGCCCGGTCGTCGAGTTGCCGCCCACCGCGTATGCGGACCTGCTGAAGGCGCAGGGCGATCTCGCGGCCGAACAGAAGGTGCTCGAGGAACGGCGTGCCGACCTGCTTGCAAAACGGCAGGCGCGCGATGCGATCGACGCCGACGCCGACACGCTGGCGCTCGAAGCCGACATCGAAGCGCTCGACCGGCTGCGCGGCGCGTGCATGAATCACGCGCAGGATCTGCTGCTGCTCGGCGCGGATGTCGAGCGGCACCTGTCCGCCGCGTTTGCAGCGGCCGCCCAGCTCGGCTGGCCGACCGACGAAGCGTCGCTGCGTGCATCGCTGCCGACCGCGTTGTCGCTGAAGACCGTTGCGAACCTGTTGCGCGAACACGGTGCGCTGCACCAGGCGCTTGCCGGCGCGCGCGAATCGCTCGACGAACGCACGCGCGAGCTTGCACAGGTGCAGGAACAACAGGCGCGCCTGTCGACCGTCGACGTGCCGGAGGCGCTGCGTGCTGCGCTGGCCGATGCGCAGGGCTTTCGCAACAGTGGCCAGCGCGAGCAGGCGCTCGAGCAGGAAATCGCCGCCGCCGAACGCACGTTGTCCGGCGCACTCGATGCGCTCGGCCAGTGGCGCATGCCGGTCGATACGCTGCGTGCGCTCGACGTGCCGTCGGCGGCGCGGCTCGGCACGCTGCTGAAGGAAGACAGCGAATGCGCGAGCGCGGTCGCTGCTGCACGCGACGCGCGGGGCGGCGCACTCGAAGAGCTCGAGCGGCTCGAACTGCAGGAAAAGCACTTCGCGGAGAACCACAAGGTCGTCACGACCGCCGACGTGCTGGCGGCGCGCGCGCGACGCGACGGCGCGTGGGGCGATATCCGCAGCGGCGCGGTCGATCTCGCAACGGGCGCACCTGCGGTCGACGACGCGATCCGCCTGGCGGACGAACTCGTCGACGCACAGCTCGGTGCGACGCAGGCGGCGGCGACATTGCAGTCGCTGCGCCAGCAGGTCGAATCCGCGCGTGCCGGCGTGACGCGCAGGCAGGCCGCGCTGGACGAGCGCGAGCGTGAGCTCACCGCGCATCGCGACGCATGGGCCGCGCTCGCGACGACCGCCGCGGTGCCCGGCATGCCGTTGGCGGCGATGGGCGACTGGCTTGCAAAGCGCGACACGGTGTTCGCCGCGCAGGTCGATCTCGACCGGCAGCGCCGCGAATTCGACACGATTCGTGCCGCGCGGGCCGGTGCCGAGGCTGCGTTGCGTGCGGCGTTGCGTACCGTGTCGCGCGGCGGCGAGTCGGACGGTCTGGCGGCGCTCGTCGCGATCGCCGAGACCTTCGTACAGTCGGCCGAGAAGGCGCTCGCGCAACAGGACAGCCTCGAGGATCGCGCGCGTGAAGCCGAACGCGGATGCGCGACGGCGCAATCGCGCGCCGGCCACGCACAGGCGGCCTACGATGCGTGGCAGGTGCAATGGCGCGACGCGCTGGCCGCCGCGAAGTTGTCCACGAGCGCGGCGACGCTGGCCGCCGCGGAAGGTGCGCTCGGGCTCGCCAACGCGGTGACGGTCGAACTGGCCGATGCCGACGCGCCGCGCAACCGGATCGTTGCGATCCGTGCGGAGCTGTCCGCGCTCGAGTCGGGCGCACGAAGGCTCGCCGAAGCGCTCGCGCCGGAATGGCTGACGAGCGGCGACTGGCCGGATGTCGCACGCCGACTGACGATGCGCCTTTCGACTGCAAAGGAAATCGCGCGTGCGATCGGTCGTGCCGATGAAGCCGTTCGGCAGGCTGACAGCAAGGTCGCGGATGCCGCCGCCGCGGTGGCCGGTGCCGATGCGCGCATCCAGCCGCTGCTGCAACTGGCCGGCGTCGCGTCGATCGACGCGGCGCTGCCGCTGGCCGAACGCTCGGATCGTCAGCGCCAGCTTCGACAGGCAGTCGATGCCGCGCACGAGGCACTGGTGCGCGATGGTGACGGCCTGTCCCGGTCCGCCGTCGAAGCGGAAGTCGCGGAGCAGGACATCGCCGACGTACCGGCGCACCTCGAGGCGGTGAAACAGTCGCTCGGCGACGTCGGCAAGCGTCTGAACGAGCTTGCCCAGCAGCAGGTCGTGGCCGATCAGGCGTTCGGTGCGATCGACGGCCAGGCGAACGCGGCCGTTGCCGAATCGAAGCGACAGGAAGCGCTGGCGGCGATGGGCGAAGCAGCCGAACAGTATCTGGAGGCGGCCACGGCGAGCCGGTTGCTGAAGTGGGCGACGGATCGCTATCGCGACCAGAAGCAGGGGCCGATGCTCAGGCGGGCCGGCGAGATTTTCGCGGGGCTCACGCTGGGCGAATTCGCGCGGCTGACCGTCGATACCGAACGGACGCCGCCCGCGCTGTATGCACGACGGACGCAGGGGGCATCGGTCGAGGTCGCGGGGTTGAGCGAAGGGACGCGCGACCAGTTGTTCCTCGCGTTGCGGATCGCGGCGCTGGAGCTGCAGCTCGGCAGTCGGACCGCACTGCCGTTCGTGGCCGACGACTTGTTCATCAACTTCGACGATGCGCGCGCGAAGGCCGGCCTCGATGCGCTGCGCGATCTGTCGACGCGAACCCAGGTGCTGTTCCTGACGCACCACGACCACCTGCTGCCGCTCGTGAGGGACGTATTCGGCGCGCGGGTCAACGTGGTCGAGCTCCAGCGCGCACCGGTGGGCGCGTGACGCAGGGCATGCGTGAATGCCGGCGCGCGGGCAGGGTCATCACGAACAGGTAGTATGTGCGGTTCCGAAATGCACGCGGCCGGTTCTGCCGGCCGCGGGGCAGGCCACACGAGGGGGGAATATGAAAAAGCTGGTAGCCGCCATCGCGTTCGCGGCGGACAAGCATCGCAATCAGCGGCGCAAGGACGAAGAAGCGTCACCGTACATCAATCATCCGATCGCGCTCGCCGATGTGCTGGCCAACGAGGCCGGCGTCGAGGACGAACGCGTGATCGTCGCGGCCGTGCTGCACGACACGGTCGAGGATACCGAGACGACGGAGCAGGAACTGCTGCGGCTGTTCGGCAAGGACGTGGCGGACATCGTGATGGAGGTCACCGACGACAAGTCGTTGCCGAAGGAGGAGCGCAAGCGCCTGCAGGTCGAGCATGCGGCGACCATCAGCCGGCGCGCGAAGCTCGTGAAGCTGGCCGACAAGATCTGCAACCTGCGCGACATCGCGCGGCATCCCCCCGCGGACTGGCCGCTCGAGCGCAAGCAGGCGTATTTCGACTGGGCGAAGTCGGTCGTCGACCCGATGCGCGGTGTGCATCCCGGTCTCGAGGCGATCTTCGACACCGCCTACGACGCACGGCCGGCAGACTGAGGCGCCCGCATGCGATCCGCTCGATCCTTCGGATCCGCCACGTGGCAATCGTCGGCCGTGGCGGGTGTCGATGTGGGTGGAGAAAAGAAGCAGTGCGATCTCGTGATCCTGCGCGGACGGACAGTCGTCTATCGCGAGGAACGGATCGCGCCCGAGGCGGTGCCTGCGCTGTGCCTCGCCCATGACGTCGTGGCCGTGGGTGTCGACGCGCCGAGCCTGTGGTGGACGGGGAGCGGGCGCCGCGCGGCCGAACAGGCGCTCGCGCGCGAACGGATCTCGTGCTTTCCGACGCCGTCGCGGGAGCAGGCGGTTGCAAGCACGTCAGGTTTCTTCGACTGGATGTTCATGGGAGAGCGGGTCTACCGCTCGCTCGCGGATGCCTATCCGCTGCTGACCGGCGCCCGCTATGCGGGCGGGCGCGCGAGCTTCGAAACCTATCCTTATGCGATCACCTGCGCGATGCTGGGGAGGGCCGTCGCATCGGCGAAGCAGAAACGCAACCAGCGCCGGCAATTGCTGGAACGACTGGGCGTCGACGTGTCGACGCTGAAGTCCGTCGATGCGCGAGACGCGACCCTTTGCGCGTTGACGGCGCAATGCGTCATCGACGGGAATGCGCACGCGTATGGCGATGCGGAGGGCGGATATATCCGCGTGCCGATCGTGAGCGAGACGATCGTTCTCGACGCACTGTAGTCGTGTCGCGCCGCCCGGGCGACGGGGAGGTGCGAAAAGGTGAGCTTTTGCGGGAGGGCGGCGCCCCGCGCGACGGCGAAGGCTTCGGGCCGGGGCTGCAGGCCGGCAAACATGGGGATGGCTGGCGCACACGACATCATGCCGGTGCGCTACGCGGTCCCGAGCAGCGTCGCTCAATCCTCGAGGATGGCTTTCGGTACGCTGGACAGATCGCAGGCGTCCGCCTGTTCGAAGTAGCCTTCGGCATCGTCGATCATCACGACTGCGACATCGATCAGCTCGTCGAGCCGTTGCAGCAGCGACTCACGCCACTCGATGTCTTCGTCGCGCTCGGGCGTCTTGTCCAGTTGCTCGATGATCGAGTCGGCCGTCTGCAGGAAAGGAATCGCCTGCTGATAGTTTTCGATCGAGACCATCGCTGCGTTGCGCGCACCGACGAGTCGCTCGCGATGCTCATCCGCCAGTTCGGATTCACCGCTGATCCGCGGCAATACATCCGAGATGCGTTGCAGAAGCGGCGGAGCCTGTTCTTCCAGGATGATGGCGCGCTCGCGCAGCGCTGCATATTCGTCGCGAAGGTCGGCGTCGCCGGATTGAGAGGTGCTGTCCATCGTGGATATGAGTGCGTGGTTCGGTCGCGGCATGATACTCGACGGCACCCGCTTCCTTGTCCGTTCCGCGACCTCGTATATAGGGGGACGACAGTCATACGTCACATCAATAGAGGGGGGCTCGCGTTGCGATGCGTGGCCCGTCGAGCCCCAAGCCCCCGTGCGCGCCAGCGCACGGGGGCTTTTTCAAAATATTTTCACAAAGGGGCTTGCGTAGACGGGGGTGGGTGCTTAGAATCACGCCTCTTTCGCGCTAACGGAAACGCGGCGCGGGAGAAGGGAAGCAGGGCGGGTGGTGTGCTGGAGTCTGGAGCGCGCAACTGGCCTGGAAGTTGAGCCCCGCAGTCGCAACGATGCAGTGTAAAAAGTTGTTGACGAGCTGCGAAACACGGTTCATAATCTCGCTTCTCTGCTGCTGAAAACGCAGCGCTGCTGGGAAACACGAAGTTCCTCGCAGAATGCTCTTTAAAAATTAACAGCCGATAAGTGTGGGCGCTTGATGAAAGCGAGCTGATCCTCGGATCAGATAGCGAAAGTATCAAGAGTCTCACACTAAAGTAAGT
>NZ_JAIZQO010000027.1:0-21262 GCF_020419725.1 Burkholderia sp. AU38729
GCAATACGGTCGACGGGGTGTTCACGACCGTTCAGGACGTCGCGCAGACGGTGTTGTTCCTGTCGGCCTTCCCGAGCGCCGCGCTCACGGGCCAGTCGTTCATCGTCAGCCACGGCTGGTTCATGCAATGAAGCCGCACGCCCGCACCGAAAAGCAGGCCGTCGATGCGGCGGACCTGCATCACGAGGCCGGCGCGCCGGCCGCCGCGCGCACGCTGCCGTACGAAACGATCGCGCTCGTGCTGCAAGGCGGCGGCGCGCTCGGCGCGTACCAGGCCGGCGTGTTCGAAGGGCTGCACGAGGCGGGCATCCCGCTCGACTGGATCGCGGGCATCTCGATCGGCGCGCTCAACACCGCGCTGATCGCGGGCAATGCGCCCGAGCATCGTGTCGAGCGGCTGCGCGAGTTCTGGGAAACGATCTGCAAGCCGGCGTTCTTCCCGACGATTCCGGCCGCATTCGAGTTCGCGCTGTTCAACAGCATCGACCAGGTCCGCACCTTCTTCACCGCGTCGCAGGCCGCGAGCGCGATGATGCAGGGCCAGCAGGGCTTCTTCGTGCCGCGCTTCCCGCCGCCGCTACCGGGCGTGTCGGATCATCCGGAGAAGATCAGCTGGTACGACACGTCGCAACTGCGCGCGACGCTGCTGAAGCTGTGCGATTTCGACCGGATCAATTCGGGCGAAACGCGCGTGTCGGTCGGCGCGGTCAATGTCGGTACCGGCAACTTCGTGTACTTCGACAACTCGCGCATCCGTCTCGCGCCCGAACACTTCATGGCGTCCGGCGCGCTGCCGCCCGCGTTCCCGCCGGTCGAGATCGACGGCGAGTACTACTGGGACGGTGGCGTGGTGTCGAATACGCCGCTGATGGAAGTGCTCCGCGCCCGGCCGCGCCGCGACACGCTCGCGTTCCAGGTCGATCTGTGGAGCGCACGCGGGCCGCTGCCGCGCACGATGGCCGACGTCGCGGAACGCACGAAGGACGTGCAGTATTCGAGCCGCACGCGTTTCGTCACCGACACGCTGCAGCGCGAACAGCGCTACCGCAACGTGCTGCGCCACGTGCTCGACCAGGTGCCGGAAGCGCAGCGCAAGGCGGATCCGTGGTGCGTCGAGGCCGATGCGATGTCGTGCAGCAAGAAGTACAACATCCAGCACCTGATCTACCAGCAGAAGGCGTACGAGCATCACTACAAGGACTATCAGTTCGGTCTGTCGACGATGCGTGACCACTGGTCCGCGGGTCTCGACGACATCCGCAAGACGCTCGCAGTCAAGGACGGCCTCGCGCTGCCCAACAACGACGCGGGCTTCGTGACGCACGACATTCACCGCAAGCGGTAATGCCGTGTGCGACGGATCGGCGCGATGCATGCGCCGGTCCGTCCTCTTCTCCGATTCGCCATGCCGATCTTCATCGCACTCTTCGCGCTCATCGCTCTCGGATGGGGCGCGGTTCACCTGTTTCACGTCATCGCCGCGCAGTTCGGCCAGCCGGTCGCGATCGCGGCTGCCGTGCTCGCCGCCGCGATCCTGATCGCGCTCGTCGCCTGGTGGATCAAGCGGCGCCGCGACATCGCACCGAATACGAAGGAAGAAGGCTGGACCCACGTCGTGCATCGCGCGTGGGGCGAGCTGCGGGTGTCCGCGACGCAGGGGCTGCTGTGGCTGTCGCACGACGGCGCGGACGGCCGCTATACGCTGTCGCAGCTCGACGGCTGCCAGGCCGCACCGATCGGCGGCCGCTGGCATCTCGTCGTGCGCGTGCGCGATGCCGTGCGCAGCGAATGGAAGCTGCCGATGACGGACAAGCGCGATGCGCAGCGCTGGGCACGCGTGCTGACGCTCGCGAAGGACAACCGGCTCTGACACGACGCTCGGCGAATGCGCACGTGCGCCCGGCACGAACCGCCGCGCAGGCTGTCCCGTCGTGCGCGCGCTAGCGCGCCTTCAGCGCCCACAACGCATCGAGCACGTGCTGGGTCGCCCGCTCGACCGGCCCCGCCCGATGCGCGATACCCAGTTCACGCCACAGCGCCGGGCGCAACGCCCGCATGACGATGCGTGCATCGGGTAGCGGGGCGCCCGCTTCATGGGGCAACAGCGTCGCGCCGTAACCCGCCGCGACCAGGCTCTTGATCGCATCGTTGTAGTTGAGTTCGATCCGCGGCTCCGGCCGGTGGCCGCCGAGCGCGAACCATTCCGTCGTGAGCCGCGACAGGCGCGTGGTCGCATCGTTGAGAATCAGCGGGCGGGCGGCCAGGTAGCCGGGCGTCACGCGCGCCGGAAGCGGCCAGTCCGCCGGCAGAAACGCCATCACCGGATCGCGCCGCCACGCGCGAATCGACAGCCCCGCGACCGCCGTCTGCGGCAGCGCCACCAGTCCGACATCGAGCGTGCCCTGCGCAATGCGCGCCAGCGTGTCGTGCGACGTGAGCACCGCGATCTGCACATCGATATCCGGATGCGCGTCGCGCAACCGGGCCACCGCCTGCGGCAACAGATGCGCGATCGCCCCGGTCGATGCACCGAGGCGTACGCGCCCGGACAGCCCCTGCACCTGCCGCTGCACATCGTCCAGCGTGGATTCGACCTCGGCCAGCAGGCGGCGCGCCCGTTCCACCAGCACTTCACCGATCGCAGACGGCCGCACGTTGCCACGCGTGCGGGACAGCAACGGCGCGCCTATCCGGCTTTCCAGTTCGGCAATGTGAAGACTGACGGTTGGCGGCGCGAGATGCAGCCATTGCGCCGCCGCGACAAAGGACCCGTGGTCCGCGATCGCGACCAGCGTGCGCAGGCGGTCCAGGCTGATCTCTCGCATCCTTCACCTCTCGTTCAAGAAAACTGAATCTCGCAGTCAGCAAATTCAACTTTTCCTATTCTAGGTGTTCGGCGGACGATACGGCTTTCCCGACGACCGAACCGAAGGAACGCGACCCTCATGAGCCAGCCCACTGTCTACATCGACGGCGATCAAGGCACGACCGGATTGCTGATCCACGAACGCCTGCGCGGGCGCACCGACCTGCAGCTCGTCACGCTGCCGGATGCCGAGCGCAAGGATCCCGTGCGGCGCGCCGAAGCGATCAACGCAGTCGACATCGCGATCCTGTGCCTGCCCGACGCGGCCGCGCGCGAGGCGGTCGGCTTCATCCGCAATCCGGCGGTGCGCGTGATCGACGCGAGTTCGGCCCATCGCACGCAGCCGGATTGGGTCTACGGCTTTCCCGAGATGGCGAGCGGGCACGCACAGACGATTGCGCACGCACGGCGCGTCACCAATCCGGGCTGCTATCCGACCGGCGCGATCGCGCTGCTGCGACCGCTGCAACAGGCCGGCCTGCTGCCGCGCGACTACCCGGTGAGCATCCATGCCGTCTCCGGGTACTCGGGCGGCGGACGGGCCGCCGTCGACGCATTCGAGTCGAACGATGCTTCGCACGCGAAACCGCTGCAGGTCTACGGCCTCGCCCTCGCGCACAAGCATGTGCCGGAGATCCAGCTGCATACCGGTCTGACGAATCGCCCGATGTTCGTGCCGGCCTACGGTGCCTATCGGCAAGGCATCGTGCTCACCGTGCCGATCGAGCTGCGCCTGCTTCCTGCCGGCGTGACCGGTGAGCAGTTGCATGCGTGTCTTGCGCACCATTACGCCGACGCGCGTCACGTCGACGTCACGCCGCTCGCGGAAACACACGCGATCACGCATCTCGATCCGCAAGCACTGAACGGCACCAATGACCTGCGGCTCGGCGTGTTCGTCAATGCGGATCACGGCCAGGTGCTGCTGTCCGCCGTATTCGACAATCTCGGCAAAGGGGCATCCGGCGCGGCCGTGCAGAATCTCGACCTGATGCTCGGCGCGGCAAGCGTGGCGCAGGCGGCGTAAGCCGCGTGCGGGCATCATCGTCGGCCGGCCCTGCACATTGCGGCCGCCAATGTGTCGGTGCAAGGTGGACGCTACCGGCTCGCGACGCGATTGCGAGCCGGAAACAAGTGGCTGCCGATGCTCCGCACATGCCCCCGTAAAAGCTCACCTTTAGCCGGTTTCAGGCCGTTTCGTCACCCGCGACGGCATTCAAGCCGGCCAGCGTCTCCACCAGAAAGTCCACGCACACGCGCACTTTCGCCGACGCCGCAACGCGCTCCGGATACACGGCCCAGATGTTCGCGGGCTGGATTGCGTCGGGCAGCACGCGACACAGTGCGCCGCGTTCGATCAGCGGCCCGGCTTCCCAGATCGAACGCAACACGATGCCGCGGCCGGCCAGTGCCCACTGCACCGCCACTTCGCCATGGTTCGTCGACAGCGCGCCGCCGACCTTCACCGTTGCCGTTTCGCCGCGCACGTTGAGCCGCCACACGCCGAACGGGTGATCGCGCTCCTTGATGGCCAGACAGTCGTGCGACGCGAGATCCGCGAGCGAGCGCGGCGTGCCGCGTCGCGCGAGATAGTCGGGCGCGGCACACAGCACGCGGTAGTTCGCGGCGAGGCGGCGCGCGATCAGGTGATCGGCGATCTCGTCGCCGATGCGCACGTCGAGGTCGTAGCCTTCGCCCGCGACATCGACGAGCCGGTCGAACAGATCGAGCCGCACGTTCAGCTGCGGAAAGCGCGCGGTGAAGTCGAGCAGCGCCGGCGCGACGACGTGTCGGCCGAAGCCGAAGCTGCTCGAAATGCGTAGCGTGCCGCGCGGCACCGTGCGCGTGGTCGACACGTCCTCGACGAGATGATCGACGTCGTCGAGGATCTTCTCGGCGCGCGCGTACACGCGTTCCCCGGCTTCGGTGACCGTCACGCGGCGCGTCGAGCGATGCAGCAGGCGCGTGCCGAGCTGCGCCTCGAGCAACGCGATGCGCTTGCTGACATAGGCGGGCGACACCGCGAGCTGCTCGGCGGCCGCGCTGAAGCTGGTCAGGCGGACGACCAGGCTGAACACGCGCAGGTCGTCCAGATTCGGCGATTTGTTCACGATTCGTGGAAAGTCGATTAACCTTTCGCACGATTTTAATCTGAATGGAAATAAATAGAATGACGTAACGCGCCGCTACCGCCCGAGGCAGCCGGCCGCCCAGCCAAGGAGATATGCATGACCGACAGGACTTACAAGATTGCCGTGATTCCCGGCGACGGCATCGGCCGCGAAGTGATGCCCGAGGGCCTGCGCGCACTCGACGCCGTGACCGCGCGCTTTGGCGTGCGCTTCGACTTCGTTCAGATCGACTGGGCGAGCTGCGACTACTACGCGCAGCACGGCACGATGATGCCGGACGACTGGAAGGCGCAACTGTCGGGCATGGACGCGATCCTGTTCGGCGCGGTCGGCTGGCCGGCGACGGTGCCCGATCACATTTCGCTGTGGGGCTCGCTGCTGAAATTCCGCCGCGAGTTCGACCAGTACATCAACCTGCGGCCCGCACGCCTGTTCGACGGCGTGCCGTCGCCGCTCGCCGGCCGCCGCGCGGGCGACATCGACTTCATGATCGTGCGCGAGAACACCGAGGGCGAATATTCGTCGGTCGGCGGCACGATGTTCGAAGGCACCGAACGCGAGATCGTGATGCAACAGTCGATCTTCACGCGTCACGGCACCGAGCGCGTGCTGAAATTCGCGTTCGACCTCGCACAGCGGCGCGCGAAGCGCCTCACCGTCGCGACGAAGAGCAACGGCATCGCGATCAGCATGCCGTGGTGGGACGCGCGCACGGCCGAGATGGCCGAGCGCTATCCCGACATCGCCGTCGACAAGCAGCACATCGACATCCTGTGCGCGCGCTTTGTGCTGCAGCCTGACCGCTTCGACGTCGTCGTCGCGTCGAACCTGTTCGGCGACATCCTGTCGGATCTCGGGCCGGCCTGTACGGGCACGATCGGCATCGCGCCGTCGGCGAACCTGAACCCCGACCGCAAGTTTCCGTCGCTGTTCGAACCCGTGCACGGCTCCGCGCCCGACATCGCGGGGCAATTCATCGCGAACCCGGTCGCGATGATCTGGTCGGCAGCGTTGATGCTCGACTTCCTCGGCAACGGCGCCGGCCCCGAACGCGAAGCGCACGATGCGATCGTCGCCGCGATCGAGGACGTGCTGCGCACGGGGCCGCATTCGCGCGATCTCGGCGGCAATGCGGGGACGCAGGAAGTAGGTGAGGCGATCGCCGCGCGGATCGCGGGCTGACGATCATGCCCGGCGCGTTCGCACGCGCCGGGTAGTGACTGCGCGACTCGGCGAGCTGCGAGCGAAGTGCGGTGAGCAACACGCAACGCATTTGCGCACTCGTGCGCGTACCGTCGCCTGCACGGTGAAGTCGAGTGGTGAGCAACACCGCTCCGCAACGCGCCCGGCGCTCGCTATCCGTCGTCGACGTCGACCCGATCGGTGAGTTGCACATCGCGCGCGTGCACACCGATCGTCAATCCACTGCCGGTGCTGTGCGATCGGTGAGATGCATCACGCGGTGAAGCACACCGTTGCATGCGGTCACGTGCATCACGAGAGGCCAACGGGTGCGGCGCGTTGGCTTTGCCCGATGCGATGCCGCGTCGAACGGCTCACTACACACAGTCCGACGCGACATTTCACCTCCTCCCGAAAAATCTCACCCTCAGCGCACCAGGTCCCGAATTTCCTCACCGTTGCATCCCGGTGATGCGTTCGTCGATCCGTCGAATCGAGCCGACGTGCGCGTCACAGCCCGAGATCGGACAACCCGGGATGATCGTCCGGACGTCGGCCGAGCGGCCAGTGATAGAGACGATCCTGCTCGCGAATCGGCAAGTCGTTGATGCTCGCGTGACGATGCGCCATCAGGCCGTTCTCGTCGAACTCCCAGTTTTCGTTACCGTACGAACGGAACCAGTTGCCGGCGTCGTCATGCCATTCGTATGCAAAGCGCACCGCGATGCGATTGCCGTCGAACGCCCACAGCTCCTTGATCAACCGGTAGTCGAGCTCGCGCGTCCACTTGCGCTGCAGCAGCCCGACGATCTCGTCGCGGCCGGTCACGAATTCCGCACGATTGCGCCATCGGCTTTGCGGCGTATAGGCGAGCGACACGCGTTGCGGGTCGCGCGTGTTCCATCCGTCCTCGGCGGCGCGCACCTTCTGGCGCGCCGTTTCGAGCGTGAAGGGCGGAACGGGCGGACGGACTTCGGGGGAGGCGGACATGGGTTGCTCCTGTTCAGGTTCTGGCCGCGGACAATCGCGGCCGGTTCGGATTCGCTGCTTCGACTAGCGGGACACCGCGTCGAGCAGCAGTTCGGCCGTTGCGCGCGCGTCGCGCGCAGCGTTTGCATCGCCGGTTACGAGTGCCACGCCGATGGCACCGTCGATCAGCACCAGCCATTGGCGCGCCAGACGCGCGAGCCCGCGTCGCTCGATGCCGGTTTCGTCGGCATACGCATCGAACCGCTCGCGTACGAATGCCAGCAGGCGTGCCTTGTGCTCGCGTGCGACGACGCGCACGGGGTCGTCCGCGTCGGGAATCTCGCCCGATGCGTTCAGGAACGCGCAGCCGTGAAAGTCGGGCTGCCCGAACCAGTCGCGCAGCACGTCGAACATGCCGAGCAGTTGCGCGCGCGGCGCCTTGCCGCGCGCCAGCGTGGCATCGACGAACCAGCGCATCCAGCGCTCGTCGCGGCGTTCGAGCGCGGCCACGACCAGCGCCTCCTTCGATTCGAAATGCGAATAAAAGCTCTTTCTGGCCGCGCCGGATCGCTTGACGATCGCGTCGACGCCGGTTGCATGGATACCGCCCGAATAGATCAGCGCTTCGGCTGCATCGAGCAGCCGGTCGCGAACGCCCGGTTCGGCGGAGGAGTCGTGAGGTGTGTTCATGGGTTTACGGTAGAACGATCGTTCTCCGCCGTCAACACCCGCATGAAAAAGCCCTGTCGGCGAGAGGGCTGAATCGAGACTTGGCCGCGTGACGTGGCCCGCCGCGTTTACGACATTTTTTCTTGAAGCGGACGCGCGACGCTCACTACACTTCGGTCACCCTGTCTGGGCGAAAGGACATCATGCAGCGACCGGAATCCGCGCGCCCCGCGCGCGCCTATGCGGCTTATGCGAAGCGGCTCGACGGCCGCGTCGTCGTGCGGCGCTTCGACCCGCGCAGCGATTCGTACGACGCGTTGACCGCGCTGCTGCATCGCGCGTTCGCACCGCTTGGCGCACTGGGCTTCAACTGCCCGGGCGTCGATCAGCCGGCCTCGGCGACACGCGAACGCGTGCTCACCGGCGAGTGCTTCGTCGCGCTCGGCAATGCGCACCTGGTCGCGACGATGACGATGCGTTCGCACGATCCCGATTCCCGCTGCGATCCGTATCGCAGCCGGCACGTTGCAACGATCGGCCAACTGGCCGTCGATCCCGTCTGGCAGGATCGCGGCATCGGCCGTTCGCTGCTCGCGTTCGCGCAACGGCGGGCCGCCGCGCGCGGCGCGACGCACCTCGCGCTCGACGCGCCGTATGCGGCCGTCCGGCTCATCGATTTCTATCGACGCGAAGGGTTTCAACCGGTCGATGTGATGCGCTTTCCGGGACACAACTACGACAGCACGATCCTGTGCAAAGCCGTCAGCGTCGGGAGCGGTCGCATCGTTGCCGGCGATACGGCGCAATTCGACGTCACGCGGCACGTCGGGGCAGCGTCATGAAACACGATATGCCGAAGCGCGACGGCGGCGACGATCACACCGGGCTCGACGTCCGGCAGGCACGGGTGCGCGCGGCGCGGCGGCTGCGCGGTGTGTTGAAGCTGACGATTCTCACGATCGCGGTCGCGCAAGTGCTGGCGTTCGCGTTCGAAAGCCTGCTGGTGATGGCCGGCTTCGCGCCGGATGCCGCGACGGTGCTGCTGTTCCGCTTCGTCACGTGCGCGCTCGTCAGTTTCTGGCTGCAGGCGGACGCGTTGCGCGCCTATCAATACGCGGCGCAACACGGGTTCGTCACCGTTCCCGGCGCGCACGGCGATCCGGCCGACATCGCGCCGCAATGCCCGAAGCGCTGGCTCGTCATGCTGAGTCTTCAGCTCGACCCGCGAGGGGCGAATGGTGAACGGATCAAGTAGTGGCCTGCGCACCGGTCGATATCGATTGATGTCGATCGCTTCGCGCATGAGTGAGTCGCAATGACGCGTGAAGGCTCACGGTTGATGATGCGGTTCGGCATGGCATCGCATGGCGTGCGTAGCGAACGATCACGCGGCAAGCCAGGAGGGAGGTGCGTGGAAGAGGGGAACCAGGTGCCGAACGGTGTGATGACGGGAAGCGAGGCAGCTGACGACAGGTGAAGTAAACGTGCGATTGCAGGTCACCGATGTGCGACGGTGTCGCGATTCGGCGCGCAAACACAGCTCCCGAATAATCTCACCTTGAGCGCGGCTTCGCGTGTTTCGACTCGCACACGCAGACGTAAAACAGAAACGGGGCAGGCGGCAAACACGCCGCACTGCCCCTTCTCGGCACTCAGGCCGTCCAGTCGAGAATCACCTTCCCGCTTTCACCCGACAACATCGCGGCGAAGCCTTTCTCGTAATCGTCAGCCGCAAAGCGGTGCGTGATGATCGGCGACAGGTCGAGGCCGCTCTGCAGCATCGCGACCATCTTGTACCAGGTCTCAAACATCTCGCGACCGTAGATGCCCTTGATCTCGAGCCCCTTGAAGATCACCTGGTTCCAGTCGATCGCCGTCTGCGCCGGCGGAATGCCGAGCAGCGCGACCTTGCCGCCGTGGTTCATCGCCTCGAGCATGCTCGTGAAGGCGCTCGGTACGCCCGACATTTCGAGGCCGACGTCGAAGCCTTCGGTCATGTGCAGGTCGGACATCACGTCGCGCAGCGACTCGCGCGCGACGTTGACCGCACGCGTCGCACCCATCTTGCGCGCGAGTTCGAGCCGGTAGTCGTTGATGTCGGTGATGACGACGTTGCGCGCGCCGACGTGCTTCGCGATCGCGACGGCCATGATGCCGATCGGGCCCGCGCCGGTGATCAGCACGTCTTCGCCGACGAGGTTGAACGACAGCGCCGTGTGCGTCGCGTTGCCGAACGGATCGAAGATCGATGCGAGATCGTCGGAAATCTCCGGCGGAATCTTGAATGCGTTGAACGCGGGAATCGCCAGATACTCGGCGAACGCGCCTTCGCGGTTCACGCCGACGCCGACGGTGTTGCGGCACAGATGCCGGCGCCCCGCGCGACAGTTGCGGCAGAAACCGCACGTGATGTGGCCTTCGCCGGACACGCGATCGCCGATCGCGAAGCCGCGCACTTCTTGCCCCATCTCGACGATCTCGCCGACATATTCGTGACCGACGTGCATCGGCACGGGAATCGTCTTCTGCGCCCAGTCGTCCCACTTCCAGATATGGATGTCGGTGCCGCAGATCGCCGTGCGGCGGATCTTGATCAGCACGTCGTTGTGGCCGACTTCGGGGCGCTTCACGCGCGTGAGCGTGAGGCCGGGGCCGCGCTCGAGCTTTGCCAGTGCTTTCATGATCGCGCCTCCGTCAGATGATGCCGAGCGACTTGCCGACGCGCACGAACGCGGCGACCGTCCGGTCGATCTGCTCGGGCGTATGCGCGGCGCTCATCTGCGTGCGGATGCGCGCGCGGCCGCGCGGCACGACGGGGAACGAGAAGCCGATCACGTAGACCCCTTCGTCGAGCAGCTTGTCGGCCATGTTCGTCGCGAGCTGCGCGTCGCCGAGCATCACCGGGATGATCGGATGCGCGCCGGGCACGAGCGTGAAGCCGGCTTCGGTCATCTGCTGGCGGAACCGCGCGCCGTTTTCGCGCACGCGCTCGCGCAGCTTTGCGCCTTCGTCGCTGCCGAGCAGCTCCAGCACCTTCAGCGATGCCGCGGCGATGCTCGGCGTGAGCGTGTTCGAGAACAGGTACGGGCGCGAGCGCTGGCGCAGGAGTTCGATGACCTCGCGACGCGCGGCGACATAGCCGCCCGATGCACCGCCGAGCGCCTTGCCGAGGGTGCCCGTGATGATGTCGACGCGGCCTTCCACGCCGCAGTGCTCGGGCGTGCCGCGGCCATGCGTGCCGATGAAGCCGACCGCGTGTGAATCGTCGACCATCACGATCGCGCCGTAACGATCGGCGAGATCGCAGATGCCTTTGAGATCGGCGATGATGCCGTCCATCGAGAACACGCCGTCGGTCGCGATCAGCTTGTGGCGCGCGCCCGCCGCGTCGGCTTCCTTGAGCTTCGCCTCGAGGTCGGCCAGGTCGTTGTTCTTGTAGCGGAAACGCTTCGCCTTGCAGAGGCGAACGCCGTCGATGATGCTCGCGTGGTTCAGCTCGTCGCTGATCACCGCGTCGTTCTCGTCGAGCAGCGTCTCGAACAGCCCGCCGTTCGCGTCGAAGCAGCTCGAATAGAGGATGCTGTCCTCGGTGCCGAGAAACGCGGCCAGCGCGCTTTCCAGTTGCTTGTGCACGGTTTGCGTGCCGCAGATGAAGCGTACCGATGCCATGCCGAAGCCGTCCTGGTCGAGGCCGGCCTTCGCCGCGTCGATCAGGCGCGAATCGTTCGCCAGACCCAGATAGTTGTTCGCGCAGAAATTGAGCACGCCGGCACCACCGGCGAGCCGCACGTCCGCCGCCTGCGGACTCGCGATCTCGCGCTCGGTCTTGTAAAAACCGTCCGCGCGGATCTGGTCCAGCGTCCCGCGCACCTGGGCGAGAAAGGCATCACGCATCGCAAAGCTCCTGACAGGGTTTCGCATTCCGCAACGCGCCGCTCGTGGCGGCGGCGCAATGGCCTGCTACTGTTATAGTCGGTCGTTCGGTTGACCGCATTTATCCGATATTCCGAACTAGAATTCGAAATATCGAACAACTCTAAGCGAACGGAATCCAAATGGCAAGTTCCTCCGGTTCGCGGCGCACGCCCGCCAGCGCCGCACCGCAACCGCCAGCCGCAACGCCGCCGCGTGTCGGCGAGCAGATCCAGCGGCTGCGCAACGAACGCAAGCTGACGCTCGACGACCTGTCGCGCGCGGCCGGCGTATCGAAATCGATGCTCTCCGAGATCGAACGCGACAAGGCCAACCCGACGATCGCCGTGGCGTGGCGGCTGACGAACGCGCTCGGCATCACGCTCGACGAGCTGTTCTCGCAGCCGAAGGCGCCCGAGACGATCCGCGTAGACGGCCCGCACGACATCCCGACACTCGCCGGCCACGACGGCCGCTACCAGTTGCGTGTGTGGGGCCCGATCGACCTCGCCGGCAAGTTCGAGTGGTACGAGCTGACGCTGCCGGGCGGCGGTGCACTGGTATCGAACGCCCACGAACCCGGCACGCGCGAGCACCTCACCGTGCTGCAGGGCGCGATGGAAATCGAAGCCGCGGCCGCCAGCCGGCGCCTGAAGGTGGGCGACACCGCGCGCTACCCGGCCGACGAGCCGCACGCAATCCGCAACCCCGGCAAGACCGAAGCGCGGGCATTGCTGATCGTGATCCATCGCTGACGGCGCGCATAGCTGGCCAAACGGCCAAAGGATCTGTTGCAGGCCAGTTGCGGAAAGTACTGTATGTTTGTACAGTATACGGACATTCCGCCATGCATGGGCCGGAGCCGGCGCACCGAGGCGCCAGCCCGGTCGACAGGAGCCTGCAATGACAGAAGAACAAGATTTGGCCGCGCTCAGCTTCAAGGCTGCCGCGCACGACCTCGAGCTGATCGTCCGGCATATCGCCGGGCGCTACATCCACCAGCGCGTCCCGCTGACGTGGCGGCTGCTGCACGCCATCGAGGCCGAGGCGCTTGCCGATCTCGGCTTTGCCAGCCGGCATGAGGCCGGCATGCGTCAATTGTTCGAGCGACAGTTGGACATGACGTTTCCCGAAACGGACGATCCGATCGACTTCGGGCGCTCGAATGCGCTGCCCGCCGTCTTTTCGTTCGCGGTTCTCGCCTATGAAGCAGCGTCAACCGCGTCGAACGACACGATGCCGCCCGCGCGCGTTCATCGCCCGGCCAAGGCATGGGGCGACTGAGTTCCAGCCCGGGCCGCCGTGTATGGCGGCCTTGTCCTGCCTCTTGCTGCCCGAGACGTTGCGGAAAGGGCTACCATACACGCAACTAACGGAATAAATCACATGTCTCTTCCCGCCTCTCCCGACACCCCTGCACGCCCGGAAGAAACAGATCTGTTCGACCGCGGCGCATCCGACTGGATCGTCTCGCCAGAAGCCGCATTCGATGCGTGGCTCGCGATGCAGGACTATCGCCGTTCGTCAGCCGATGTCTATCGTGCGCAATGGGGCGCGTTTCTCACGTGGATGCGCGCGCACCAGAAGAATCTGGCAACGGTCGATACGGCAACCATCGCGAATTTCGTCGGCGAACTGCCGATCCGGAAAACCCAGCGAATGCGCTATTTGCGGCTGATCGAGCGCGTGCTCGACCACATCCGGCGCACCGAATACGCGTCGACCAACCCGGCCCGGTTCATTGCTCAGGATGGCGAAGCGAACTGGCGCAAGGCGCGCGACAACGAACCGACCGGTTTCCTCACGCCGGCCGAGCGCGCGACGTTGCTCGCGTACCTGTTCTCGCCGATCGGCGTGTCCGGTTCCGCATACTGGAAAGAGCGGCGCGACCGCGCACTCGTTGCCGCCTTTCTCGGTGCCGGCATCAAAACCGGCGAAGCGCGTGCGCTTACGATTAGTTGCATCAATACGAGTGGAACGTCACTGCGGATCGAGTCGACGCATCCGGATTTCGCACGCGAAACCCACCTGGCATCGTTCGCGATCGCGCTGCTGGAAGCGTGGCTCACCGAGCGCAAGCGCCAGGAGATTCCGGGCGAGCTCGTGTTCCCGGCATCCCATGCCGGGCGGCCGATGCACAAGGCGACGATGCTGCGCGCGATCGACGCGATAGTCGAATCCGCCGGCCTCACGTCGTCGCGCACCGCGCGCGCGAGCCCGCAAACGCTGCGCAATACCTATGCGGCTGAACTGTTCGAACACGACGTGCCGCCCGAACGGGTCGGCAAATGGCTGGGCTTCATGCGGCCGATCTCGTCGAACCGCCTGCATCGTGCATGGAAGAACTGGCGTGACGGTCTCGCCGACAGCAACGGTGACGCGTCCGACAGCGACGAAACTCACTGATCACGAATGGGCTGCTCACGCGAAGCGATCCGTGAGCAGCCTTGTGTGGCGTAGCCTCACCGTTTCACAGCTCCCG
Source organism: Burkholderia sp. AU38729 (assembly GCF_020419725.1). Classification (NCBI taxonomy): domain Bacteria; kingdom Pseudomonadati; phylum Pseudomonadota; class Betaproteobacteria; order Burkholderiales; family Burkholderiaceae; genus Burkholderia; species Burkholderia sp. AU38729. The sequence continues at coordinate 14,213 of NZ_JAIZQO010000027.1, forward strand.
AAAAACCTCACCTCAAGCTCCCCGGATCGTCTCACCTGTGCCGCGCGGGCTATGCCGGCGTCACGTGTGCGCGAATCGCGCGACCGCTTCGAATCGGGACGGCCATGCGCCCGAAGCATGCTCGCACTCGGGGCAGGCCACTTCGAAACCTTCTTCGCCGTGTGACAGCTCCGGTTCACCGTCGCAATGCGGACAATGGGCCGGCACCGGAATCTCCTGATCCAGGGAGGTGCCGATCGCGGCAAACCCCTCCGCATCCAGTTGCCCGGCATCGGCCAGGCGACGGATCAGCGCGGCGATTTCCGGACTCATGCCGCGGCTCGCGCGCAACGAACTCACATCGCGCGTCGCACGTTCCAGTTCATCACTCTGGCTGCGCAACTGTTCTTCGAGCCGGTCGGCACGTGCCTTGGCCGAACTCAGTTGCTGCAGGAAATCGAATTCCTTGCGTTGAACGTCGCGCAAACCGCTCTGGTAGGTCGACGCCATGCTGCGCAACGAATCCAGCTCGACCAGCATCGGCTTCACGCGGCGTTCGGCTTCAGCCACTGCGTCCTTGATTTGCTGTGCGTAGTGCTCGGTGCGCTGCTGCAGTTCGGCCTGCAGCGCATCGATGCGATCGCGCAGCGCCGCATTTTGCGTCTGCTCGGCTTCGACGCGGCCGGCGGCCGCGGCCAGTTCCTTCTCCAGTCGGGCGACTGTGGTGAGCAATGTCGCCTCGCTGGCCGAACCGTGCGTCGTTTGCGACGCGAGCTGGACCTCGAGTTCGGTCACGCGAGCCTGCAACTGCTCGTTTTTCGCTTCGCTACGTGCGAGCGCGCCTTCGAGCGTCTCCTGGCGGACGGTTGCGTCGCGCAACCGCTGTTCGGCGTCGGCAATGCCGGCGCGAACCTGCTCGCGATCTGCATCGAGACTGTCCCGCGCGGCTTTCAACGCTTCTTCATAGAGTGCGCCGAGCAACGCACCTGCCTTTTCCTCGACGGCTTTGGGAATTGCGGCACCGTCGAGCCTGATTTTGGAGGCGGAACGGATGCGCTCCCAGAAATGGTCGATGTCTTTCGGGATATCGCTGGCGCTCCCGGTCTGGGTGAGATCGCGGACATTGGCGGCCGACGGCCGGATGCCGAGATCGAAGAACAACCGCTTGCAGGCGTGCAGCGACAGTTCCTGCCGTCGTGCACCGTTCGCCCGCAGCGATTCCAGTTCGTCCCGAATGGCTTGGCGTATTTCGTCCAGGGTCATCGCTGTGCTCACAGACATTGAAATGTGGCAATCATAACGAAATACGTATCTATCGATACTTATTTCGGCTTGCCGTTGTGAATTTACGTCGCTTTGCACAGAAATCGGGTCTGTGAGCCAATCCGGCCGACTGTGGTCCAGGATTCCGTGAAACAAAGCGAAGAAAGATAGCCAAGTCCTTGTCTCGTAAGCATTTTCCTGCAGACCTCGAATTTCGGCATTTGTTTCACATGACAGCGCATCCGATTGCCAGTCGGTGGTCAGGGGTTGGGGTGTCTGTGGAAAACTCGTCAGCCGATGTCTTGAGAGTATTAGAAGTAAACACCCTTGAACCCTTAGTTAAAAACGTTAACGCCACGGCACAGCCTTATGCTGCAAGGCTTTCCGGCCGACAAGGTGAAGTTTTACGGGAGCCAAGGTGATCTTCTGCGGGAGCTGACGTGATGGGGTTCAGGGAGCTGCGTGAGCCGTTGCGGGAAAGGTCGTGAGCGGATTCGGGATCACAGTGAAACACGAGATTTACCAAAGGTGAGGCTTTTCGGGGCCTCACAGCCACAGAACCCGCGCAGTGCCTGACTGCACAGTTTTCTGCCTGTGCAGACATAGGTGAGAATTTGCGGGACCTTCTTCGCGCCCCGATTCTGCCCATCTTTTAGGCAGTTTTTCCGAAAGGTGAGGTTTCACGGGACTCCACGGGCGTTTGGTGTGAGGATTTCCGGGAAACGAACGCCATTTTGCACAGCAAAAGCGCCCGTAGGGGCCTGTGAAGCCGTAAAGGTGAGGTTTTTCGGGAGGGAAATCCGGGTTTTCCTGCCCGGATCCCCTTGAGGTGAGATTTTTCGGGGCCCCGATTACAGGCTGTGATGCCGGCTACAGGTGAGACTTTTCGGGAATGGAATTTGCCCGAAAAATGGTCAAAGGTGAGGCTTTTCGGGACCTGTGAACGGCTGAATTCGTCGAAAAGCCCGCCAGGACTGGAAGAAATCTCGTTTTTGCTGTGCCACTTTTTGGCACAGGTGAGATTTTTCGGGGCCCGACATGAGGTTGTCGTATGAAGGATTTCCATCGAAAGGTGAGGTTTTTCGGGGGATGTCGGCGGCGCACAGCCAAATGCCTTCTGTGCATAAGTATCGGAAGGCATTGGGATTTTTGATACCGAGGCGGTTACGGTGAGGTTTTTCGGGAGTCGTTTCCCTGCCTGGGGCGGCACAGCGATTTTTAGGTAAGGTGAGCGTTTTCGGGGGGCCTTGGTAGGGAATCCCCCGCGTGTCGGGCATTCGCCGAGATCCGGACGAATGAAGTCACTGTGCTCGAGGTGAGTATTTTCGGGACCCGATACGGTTTGTGCGCTGTACAATGCGCGCCCGGGCCGGCAAAGCACGCCTGATCGGGTCGCGCGGGCCGGTTTCGCAGGCGTCTTTCGAGATGTCGGATCCGATTCCGATTTCCCGGCAAGTCACGCCTGTACATGCATACAGGCCGATGGAGGGTGATCGGGAGGCGCATCGACGTGGGATCGCAACCCTGTGCCGAACGCACGGCAGCGCAGTCGTAAAATTACGACAAATCGAAAGGTGAGCCGATACGGGAGCTCATTCCGCACGTGTCGTGCACAGGCGAAATTCTGTGAATCGGCGCATCCCGCAGCACGTCTGGACGAGTCCGGAACGCTGCAAATCCGGAGCGGTGAGGGTTTTCGGGAGCGTCTGGGGTGAGTGCCGTTTTGCACGCGCACTTCACCCGCTATGGTGAGCATGTCGTTCTGGACGCACTTCACCGCAGGCGCTATCCTTCCGGAAAACTTCTCCTCCGACCCGACGTATGGCCACGACGAAGCGCGCCAAGAAAACCGATGTGGATGTGGTGAGTGCCAGTTCAGCCGAATTGCGGAAGGCCGTCGAGGCGATCGCAATTCAGCCGAAGAGCGGCAAGATCACGCTCCTCACTCGCAAGCTGTTCAATGTCCTGCTGGCCGTGGCGCAGCAGGCCGACGATTCGGGCGATACGTATCGCGCGCTGCTGTCGGACATCGTCGCCAACTCCGCTTTCGATTCGAACGACACCGCGCTGGTGAAGGAACACCTGCGCCGCATGGTGTCGGTGCAGGTCGAATGGAGCACGGGGACGTCGAGCCAGAAGCCGGGCCGAAAGTGGGGGATCTCGACGCTGATTGCCGACGCGGAAATTCTCGAGGATCCGGCGACCCGCCGCGTGTGGGTCGAATTCTCGTTCGCGCCGAAGATCAAGAAGAAGCTGCTCGACCCGGTTCAGTACGCACGCCTGAGCCTGCAGTTCCAGAGCCAGCTGCGCAGCAGCGCCGGTCTCGCGCTGTACGAAATCTGCGTGCGCTACCTGACGAACCCAAGCCACCTGACGATGCGCGAGCCGTGGGAATGGTGGCGGCCGATCCTGTCGGGCACGCCCGACACGGAAGCCGGCGACGAGGCGAAGCGCGAGTACAAGTACTTCAAGCGTGACTATCTGCGTCCCGCGATCGCGGAAGTCAACGCGGTCACCAACATCTTCGTCGAGCTGATCGAGCATCGTGAAGGGCGCCGGGTCGCGGAGATCCAGTTCCGCGTGACCGAACGCAAGCAGCCGATGCTCGCGCTCGACGAACACCCGAACGTGTTCGACAGCACTCTGGTCGACCGGATGGTGAAGCTCGGGATCCCGTTGAAGGAAGCGCAGACGCTCTACGCGGATAGCGAGGAGAACCGCATTCGTGCGGCGCTGCAGATGACCGAGCAGCGGATGCGCAGCACGACGCTGCCGCCGGTGCGCAGCGCGCCGGCGTTGTTCAAGGATGCGCTGAAGAAGGGGTATGCGCCGCCGGTCGAGTCGGTCGACGCGCTGCCTGCGGGCACGCCGTCCCCGAAGATTGCAGCGGCGCAGCCGGACGATCTGAAGGCACGCCTGCTGAGCGAGTTCGCGGCGTTCCGCCGCAAGGAAGCGAAGGTGCTGTACGAAGAGCAGGGCGACGCGGAGCGCGAAGTGGCGCGCGAGTCGTTCGAATCGGAGGCGCTGCCGACGATGGGCACGCATCTGCGCGATGACTGGCGCAAGCGCGGCCTCGATTCCAAGCTGGCCGAGACGGCCTTTTTCGACTGGCTGGCCCAGAGGACCTGGGGCGAGCCGACGGACGGCGACCTGCTGTCGTTCACGCTGAATCAGTCGCGGGCCGCCTGAGGCCCGCTCAGGCCCGCTGATGGGCCGCCGCCGGCCCTGCCCTCGATTGGCGGGCCCGGCGTCCTTACCAGGCCCTGCCGGCCGTTTCCATCACTCCGACAACAGCATCCGCTCGAGCTGCTCGAGGATCGCGTCGCGCTTGTCCTTCGGGAGACCGCGCAGGCGCAATTCGATGCGATCTTCACCATACGACTTCAGGTCGCCGACCGACTTGCCGCCGAGCTTGATCTCGAGACGCTGCGCATAGCGCTGACGGCCCGCGGTCTTCGGCGTTTCCTGCGCCGCGACGCGGCCCTTGACGATGTCCGACACCTGGCGCGTGCTGAGATCGTCGGACACGATCTTGTTGATCAGCCGCAGCGTCGCCTCGGTGCCGCGCGCATTGTGATAGCGGCCGACCTGATACGCCATGTTCGAACCGAAGCGATCGGGGCGCGCGACCATTTCCTGCATGATCGCTTCCGGCAGCTTGCCGATCGACAGCGCGACGGCCACCGTCGATTCGTCGAGGCCGAGGTGCTCGGAGAGCTCCTTCTGGCTCTGGAAATGCTTGTCGTCGAGGAAGCGGCGCCACACGACGGCGTTGTCGAACACCGTTTGTGAATCGCGCTGGACGTTGAGATCGTAGCCGAGCTTGTAGCTCTGGATGCCGATCGGCACGTCGATCACGATCGCCTTGACCGATTCCTTGTTCGCTTCCTTCAGTGCCCGCACGCGGCGGCCGCCGTCGCTGACGAAATACGTGCCCGGGTTCTCGTAGTCCGGAATCACGTGGATCGCCTGCTGCTGCCCTTGCTTGGCGAGGTTGACGGCGAGTTCGGCAATCGACGACTTCAGATAGAAGTGTCGCGGATTGAACGGGCTATGCTTGATCGCCTTGAGCGGCAGCTCGATCACCTGCCCCGGCGCATAGCGATTCTCGAGACGCCACGCGCGATATTGCGCCGATTCATCGATCGACGGATCGAGCGTGAGTTCGGGAGCGGGCGACGGTGCGACGTCTTTCTTCGCGGATTTGGTCGGCACCGGAGTGGGGGTCTCGGACTTGACGATGCCGTCGATCGCATTGAGTCGATCAAGCGCCGTGCGCTTCTCGCTCGTCGTGATATCCGGGCGCGCTTGGAATCCTTTGGCAAATTGGGAAGGTTTCATGTGACTCCTTTGTGCGCATAAAGTCAGGGCAGCATGGCGACGATTTCGTCGGCGCATGCGCGAATTTCGGCGGCGGCCAGCTTGCCGCCGCGATCGTTCATCTGCAGTACGGTCTGACCGAGCGCCATCGCCTGCTTGTACGCCTCCCGGGTCGGGATCTGCGTTTTCAGCAACGGGAAGCCGAGCTCTTCGAGCGCACGCTTGAGCTCGCGGGTCAGCATGCGCTTCTCTTCGGTCTTGTTCAGCAGGAAGACGGCGCGGAGGTCTTCGTTCATGACCTGCGCTTGCTGGATCAGTTTGACCAGCCCGACGCTCGACCAGTAATCGGCCGGCGACGACGACGTCGGGATCACGGCAATCGATGCGGCGAGCAGGACCACGCCCGATACCTTCTCGGTGATCGACGGCGGGCAGTCCACGACGATGATGTCGTAGTCGTTGATGAACTTCTTGATCTCGCGATGGATCTGGCCATCGGCTTCGGCCAGGTTGACGACCGGAAACGGAATGCCGGTGTCGCTGTCGCCGGATGCGCTCGACCAGTGAACCAGCGTGTTTTGACGGTCTGCGTCGATGACGAGGACGCGCTTCCCTTTTTCATGGAACGCGGCACCGAGGTGCATGGCAATCGTGCTTTTGCCGACGCCACCTTTTTGTTGAGTGACTGCAATGATTTCCGCGGCCAATTTTCACTCCTATTTTGGTCGTTGGAATTCTACAGGACGATATTTGGATTTCAATGAAATTGTCGTTCAACAACTACGCATTGGCCATTTGGGCTATCGGTTTATGCGCATAAACGAAGCGACGATGGCAGATGACTTGATCGGATGGTGTAGCAGATGCCTGAGAAGTCGGTGAGCGACTCGGTGGCATTGCGTGCGGTGACGTCGGTGTGAGTCGCGAGCTACCGCGCGTGTCGCATGCACTGCCCTAGCGTTCGATGGGGTAGCCTCGGCTGAGAGCCGGAGAGTTTGTGCGCATAAACTCTCCGCGGAAAGCATGGCGCGCGATCGTGCCGGGAGGGCCGGTGCTTCTGATCGTAGGTTGTGAGTGGTACACCCTCGCTGGGTATGCAGCATCGAGGTGTGCCATTTGCCCTGCGTGCGTCGACCCAACGCGCTATCCTGGCGCCACGTTTATGCGCATAAACCGCGAGCGATAGACGGCGAGTAACGAAGGTCCCCTCCCGGCCGCCGCGCCTGAATCCAGTGCCGGGCGGCCAGCCTGCGAGGCAGCGTACCGACGCTGCAATCCCGCCGAAGCAGGCATCCCACCGAAGCAGGCATCCCACCGAAGCAGGCATCACACCGAAGCAGGCATCACACCGAAGCAGGCATCACACCGAAGCAGGCACACCGAAGCAGGCACACCGAAGCAGGCACACCGAAGCAGGCACACCGAAGCAGGCACACCGAAGCAGGCACACCGAAGCAGGCACACCGAAGCAGGCACACCGAAGCAGGC
>NZ_JAIZQO010000028.1:0-4042 GCF_020419725.1 Burkholderia sp. AU38729
TCCCATCCCGAACAGGACCGTGAAACGACTCTACGCCGATGATAGTGCGGATTCCCGTGTGAAAGTAGGTAATCGTCAGGCTCCCTAAGCCAGAAACCCCCGCCCGAAAGGCGGGGGTTTTTGCATTTCAGCCGCGGAAATGCATGTGTGGTGAGAGAAGAGCGCTCCATCCCTCGCATCCCAACGGCACGCACGCAGATCAATCAGCCTCCATCCTGCATCGATCCTTACCCCGGAACGAAACCACACGATTTGATACGATCGACGTGTCGTCGGCGATTGCACACGTCGACGTTCATGTTCGAAACCAGGGCTTGATGGAGAGAGCAGGAATGAATATCGGCGACGCGTCGCGCGAATCCGGAGTCAGCGCAAAGATGATTCGGTACTACGAACAGGTGGGCCTGCTGGCGCCAAGCAAGCGTACCGACGCCGGCTACCGGATCTACGGCGCAGACGAGATCCATATCCTGCGCTTCATCCGTCAGGCGCGACGCCTTGGCTTTCTCGTCGAGGACATCCGCAAGCTGCTGATGCTCTGGCAAGACCGTTCCCGCGCGAGCGCCGAAGTGAAGTCGATCGCCCTCGAGCACGTGGCCGAACTCGACAAGCGCATCGCCGAGCTGAGCGACATGCGCGACACACTGGCCGATCTTGCTGCGCACTGTCATGGTGACGGGCGGCCCGAATGCCCGATTTTGGCGCGTCTGTCCGACCCTGTCGGTGAACCAAATTAGTGCGTTCTCTCGACGTCCCAATCAGGCATTGACTCGATTTTCATAAAAATCAATGGGTTATGATGTGGCGTCGGCCGGCCATTCCGATTTGGAATGGTTTCCATGCAAGTATTTCACTAGCATCTTGGTGCGGCATCGCTATAATTCGGGATAACCCTATACGGGAAATCCCTGAACACCGATTCACCAGGGGTCCCCCTTCCTTGGAGAATGTCATGATTGCCTACATCGTCGAAAAGCTGAGCAACTGGTTCGAATCCGCAGAACGTGAACGCCGTGAGGCCTACCTTGCCACGTCGTCGGACATCGTCCAGCTCGAGAGCCGCATCCGTTCGCTCGAAACCAACGGCTACTCGCTGTAATCGGAGTCACCGTCAGGTGCCACGTGGTACCGAACGATAAGCAAGCCCCGTATTTGACGGGGCTTTGTTTTTTTGTGCGCCGGATCTGGCGCAATCGTCAGTGCAGCGCTATGGTATGCACCTGCTTTTCATCCTGAAGGACATGATCATGCGTTTGCGTCTCGATGTGCGTCGAAATGCCCGCGCGCGTCTCGTTCTGGGCGCGGCGGTGCTGGTCCATGGCCTCGCGGCTGTTGCTGCGACGTCGTCCAAGCCGCTGATTCTCGATACGCAACGCGGTATCCAGGACGGCAAGGGCGGGTTGGTGCTGCAGACGGCACCGTTGTCTTCCGAGCCGATCGTCGAGCCGGCAGGGATGCGGGCTCCGGCCGGGCAGGCGCCGAACACGTCGGTTCCGCTGTTCGTCGCGCCGTATATCAATGTCCCCACATGGGGTGGGCAGCCGGTCAACCAGCCGAGGCTCGCGCCGAGACCTCAGCCGTAACGGCCAGTCACCCCGATCAGTTTCCGCGGTGCTCGATCTGGCAGCGGGCGCCGCTATCCTGTCCGAGCATCTCGACCAGGTAGGGCAGTGCCTCGTTCATGCTCTGGGCGAGCGTATACGGCGGATTCAGAATGAACATCCCGCTGCCGTAGAGACCCAGCCCGTCAGTCGGCGGATTCGATACCGTCAGTGTCAGGTGCAGCCAGTTGTTCGGTTGCAGGCGCTTCAACTGCTCGGGAAAACGCTGCGATTCCGTCCGGGTCACCTGCGGGTACCAGACTGCATAGCAGCCCGTCGCGAAACGCTTCAGACACTCCGTCACGCAAGCCACCGTGCGCGCGTAATCCTTCTTGTCCTCGTAGGACGGGTCGATCAGCACGAGTGCGCGTCGCGGCGGCGGCGGCAGCAGCGCCTTGATGCCTTCGAAGCCGTCGCCGGCGAAGATCATCGCGCGTCGGCCTGCATCGCGGAAATTGTGACGCAGCACGTCGATTTCCGTCGTGTGCATTTCGAACAGGCGCATGCGGTCCTGCTCGCGCATCGATCGCCATGCGATGTAGGGCGAACCCGGGTAGAAGCGCAGTTCACCGTCGTCGTTCAGCGCGCGTACTTCATCCACATAGTCGCCCAGTGCCTCCGGCAGGTTTTTTTCGTTCCACAGCCGGCCGATGCCGGTGTCGAATTCCGACGTCTTCGCCGCGTAGCCGTCGCGCAGCGAGTACACCCCGGCACCTGCATGCGTGTCGATATACCAGTAAGACTTGTCCTTCTTGTTCAGGTAGCGCAGCAGCTGGACGACGACGGCGTGCTTGAGCACGTCCGCGTGGTTGCCTGCGTGAAAACCGTGACGATAACTGAGCATGGCGGGCTGCCTGAAACGAAAGGTGAATCGATGAAAGCGGTCGATCGTGCGCGGCCGTCAGGCCGGGCGCCGATGCGGGCCGCGTATTGTACGCGAGTGATCGCGCGTCGCCTTACTCGTACGCATCGCCGACCACCTCCTCGATGTGTTGCTTCACATCCGGCGTCAGCTTAGCGGCAACGTCGAGCGCGCGCATGTTGTCACTGATCTGCTCGATCCGCGACGCGCCTGTGATGACTGAACTCACACGCGGATTGGCGAGTACCCACGCGATCGCGAGCTGGGCCGTGCTGCAACCGAGCTCGGCTGCAATTGTGCCGAGCCGTTCGACGATGTCGTTGGCGGCCGGATTGGTCAGGCGGTCGCGCATCCAGTCGTAACCCTGTAACTGGGCGCGGCTGCCGGGCGGCACGCCGTTACGGTACTTGCCGGTGAGCAGGCCCGATGCCAGCGGGCTCCAGGTCGTGAGGCCGAGACCGTAGTCTTCGTAGAGCCGCGCATATTCCTGTTCGACCCGCGTGCGGTGGAACAGGTTGTACTGCGGCTGCTCGACGACCGGCTTGTGCAGGTGATGCCGCTCGGCGATCTCGTACGCAGCACGGATCTCGTCGGCACTCCATTCCGACGTGCCCCAGTACAGCGCCTTGCCGCGTACGATCATGTCGCTCATCGCCCAGACGGTTTCCTCGATCGGCGTGTTCGGGTCGGGGCGATGGCAGTAGACGAGGTCGACATAGTCGAGTTGCAGCCGGCGCAGCGAGGCGTCGATGGCGTTCAGCAGGTATTTCCGGTTCAGCGTGTGATACTGGTTCGGCGCTTCGGCGAGCCCCCAGAAGAACTTCGTGGACACGATGTAGCTGATGCGCGGCCAGTCGAGCGCCTTGAGCGCGTGGCCCATGATTTCCTCGGATTTGCCGCCGGCGTAGACCTCGGCATTGTCGAAGAAATTGACGCCAGCGTCGCGCGCCGCAGCCAGGCACTCACGCGCGACCCGCTGGTCGACCTGGTTGCCGTAGGTCACCCACGAACCGAGCGAAAGCTCGCTGATCTGCAGACCGGAGCGGCCTAGTCGTCGATAGTGCATGCGAATCTCCTGCGTGACAGAACCGACCTTAAGCTTAGACGTTTTGCGCGCGAACGGCGGGGCCGATCGTGCACAATGACGGCTGGCCCGCCAGTACGATCGCGCGACGGTAGCGGATGTGGCGGGCGCGTGTTTTATCGATCCGATAACGGGAGGAGACGGACATGGCAGCAGATCTGAGCGGCAAGACCGCAGTCGTCACGGGCGCCGCGAGCGGCATCGGCAAGGAAATCGCACTCGAGCTCGCGAAAGCGGGCGCGGCCGTCGCGATCGCCGACCTGAACCAGGACGGCGCGAACGCGGTCGCCGACGAGATCGTCAAGGCGGGCGGCAAGGCGATCGGCGTCGCGATGGACGTGACGAACGAGGAAGCCGTGAACAGCGGGATCGACAAGGTGGCCGAAACGTTCGGCTCGGTCGACATCCTCGTGTCGAACGCGGGCATCCAGATCGTCAACCCGATCGAGAACTATTCGTTCGCCGACTGGAAGAAGATGCAGGCGATCCACGTCG
>NZ_JAIZQO010000029.1:0-2316 GCF_020419725.1 Burkholderia sp. AU38729
AGCCGCCTCGCGGTGATGAGCGAAGGCAAGATCGTGCAGATCGGCGCGCCGGGCGAGGTGTACGAATTCCCGAACAGCCGCTTCTCGGCCGAATTCATCGGCTCGACCAACCTGTTCGAAGGGCGCGTGGTCGAAGACGAACCCGATCACATCTTCGTTGAAAGCGACGACCTCGAAGCGCGCATGTACGTGAGCCACGGCATCACCGGCCCGCTCGGGATGCCCGTCGGCATCTCCGTGCGCCCGGAGCGCATTCACGTGTCGCGCGAAAAACCCGGCTCGAAACACAACTGGGCGCGCGGCGTCGTGACCGACATCGCGTACATGGGCAGCTACTCGCTGTACCACGTGCGCCTGCCGAGCGGCAAGACGGTGGTGTCGAACCTGTCGAGCTCGCACCTGATGAACGACAACGCACCGGCGTGGAACGACGACGTGTTCGTGTCGTGGTCGCCGGCCAGCGGCGTCGTGCTGACGCAGTGAGGACGCCACGATGAGAACCTCCGCCTCCAATCCGTCCGCGCCGGTGCCGACCGGCGCCGCGAGCACCGGTGCCGCCCGCGCCCGCCCGGGCCGCCTTGCCGCGCTGTCGCGCTTCCTGCCGTCGGGCCGCAGCGTCGCGATCGGCGTGCCGTTCGTGTGGCTGGCCGTGTTCTTCGCGCTGCCGTTCGTGCTGGTGCTGAAGATCAGCTTCGCCGACCAGGTGATGGGCATCCCGCCGTACACGTCGCTCGTCGAGATCAAGGACGGCATCGTGCACTTCGCGCTGCAGCTGTCGCACTACGCGTTCCTGCTGCAGGACGACCTGTATATCGCGACCTACCTCAGCTCGCTGAAGATGGCCGCTGTCTCGACGGTGCTGTGCCTGCTGATCGGTTACCCGATGGCGTACTACATCGCGCGCTCGGAACCGAACCGCCGCAACGTGCTGATGATGGCCGTGATGCTGCCGTTCTGGACGTCGTTCCTGATCCGCGTGTACGCATGGATCGGCATCCTGAAGGACGACGGCCTCCTGAACCACACGCTGATCGCGCTGGGCATCATCCACACGCCGCTGCGGCTCTATCACAGCGACGCGGGCGTCTACATCGGGATGGTCTATTCGTACCTGCCGTTCATGGTGATGCCGCTGTACGCGCACCTCGTGAAGATGGACCTCACGTTGCTCGAAGCCGCGTACGACCTCGGCGCCAAGCCGTGGGTCGCGTTCACGCGCATCACGCTGCCGCTGTCGAAGAACGGGATCATCGCCGGCAGCCTGCTGGTGTTCATCCCGGCGGTGGGCGAGTACGTGATTCCGGAGCTGCTCGGCGGCGCCGACACGCTGATGATCGGCCGCGTGATGTGGGATGAATTCTTCAACAACATGGACTGGCCGATGGCGTCCGCGGTGACGGTCGCGATGGTGCTGCTGCTGCTGGTGCCGATGGCGCTGTTCCAGTACTACCAGGTCAAGGAACTGGAGGACGCGAAATGATCAAGCCGAGCAAACCGCTGTCGACGGGCGTCCTCGCCTTCGGCTTCCTGTTCCTGTACATCCCGATCATCAGCCTGGTCGTGTACTCGTTCAACGAGTCGAAGCTGGTGACGGTGTGGTCGGGCTTCTCGCTGAAGTGGTACTCGGCGCTGCTGGACGACGACGAGCTGCTGAGCGCCGCGTGGCTGTCGCTGAAGATCGGCTTGCTGACGGCCACCGCGTCGGTCGTGATCGGCACGTGGGCGGGCTTCGTGCTCGCGCGCTTCGGCCGCTTCAAGGGCTTCACGCTGTACACGGGGATGATCAACGCGCCGCTGGTGATTCCGGAAGTGATCCAGGGCATCTCGCTGCTGTTGCTGTTCGTTGCGCTGGAGCAGATGTTCGGCTGGCCGAAGGGGCGCGGGATGGTGACGATCTGGATCGGCCACGTGATGCTGTGCGTGTCGTACGTGGCGATCATTGTGCAGTCGCGCGTGAAGGAGATGAACAAGTCGCTGGAAGAGGCGGCGCTCGACCTGGGGGCGACGCCGCTGAAGGTGTTCTTCGTGGTGACGCTGCCGTTGATCTCGCAGGCGCTGCTGTCGGGGTGGCTGCTGTCGTTCACGCTGTCGATCGACGACCTGGTGCTGTCGGCGTTCCTGTCCGGGCCGGGCTCGACGACGCTGCCGCTGGTGGTGTTCTCGCGCGTGCGGCTGGGGCTGAACCCGGAGATGAACGCGCTGGCGACGCTGTTCATCACGGCGGTGACGATCGGTGTGATCGTCGTGAACCGGATGATGATCGCGCGCGAGCGGCGCCGCATCGCCGACATGAAGGCGGCGTTCGCGGTGGCGTGA